>DATEDS010000163.1:0-5278 GCA_035281565.1 Gemmatimonadota bacterium | reverse complement strand
GGCTACGCTGCCGCTCACGACCAGGACGGCCCCGAATTCGCCGATCGCGCGCGCGAAGGTCAGCGAGATCCCGTAGAGGACGCCCCATCGTATGCCGGGCAGGGTAATGCGCCGGAAAGCCTGCCAGGGGCTGGCGCCCATCGTCAGAGCCGCGTCCTCCTGATCGTGCCCGTGCTGCTCGAGCACGGGCATGACCTCGCGGATCGTGAACGGAAGGGAAACGAACGCGGTCGCGAGGAACATGCCCGGAAGCGCGAACACGAACCTGATCCCGGCGGCGTCCGCGAGCGGCGTCAGCCAGCCGTCCCTGCCGAACAGCAGGATGATCATGAACCCGGCGATCACCGGACTGACCGCGAACGGCAGGTCGACCAGACCGTCGAGGAAGCGCCGGCCGCGGAACGAGTCCCGGACGAGCACCTGCGCGACGAGGACCCCGAGGATCGCGTTGAAGACCGTCGCCCCGATGGCGAGCAGCAGCGTCAGCTTCAGTGCATGAACGGCGTCCGGCCTCGACAATCGGCGAACGACCGCGCCGACGCCTTCCGCGAGCGCGCCGGTGACCACCGCCGCGAGCGGGCCCAGGAGGAGCAGCCCCGCATAGAGCAGGATCGGCCCCACGACCAGCCACTTGCGGGCGCCGTCAGACGCGCGCACGGAGACCGTCCCCTCGCCGCTGGAGGCGCTCGATCGCCCACATGGTGGTGAACGAGAGCGCGAGCAATACGATCGAGATCGCGCTGGCGGAGCCCGTGTCGTCCCCTTCCACCTGCTGGTACAGATAGACGGGGGCGGTCAGAGTGCTCCCCGGGATGTTGCCGGCCACGATGATGATCGAGCCGAACTCCCCCAGCGCCCGCGCGAAGCTGAGCATCGATCCCGTAAGGATCGCCGGCGCGATCGTGGGAAGCACCACGCGCCGGAACGTTGTCCAGCCCGAGGCGCCCAGCGTCCAGGCCGCCTCCTCCTGACTCTTCTCGGCCCCGTGGAGCACCGGCTGCACGGTGCGGATGACGAACGGATAGCAGACGAACAGGAGCGCGAGCACGATGCCGGGCTTGGCATAGATGACCGGCAGACCGCCCGCGGTCAGCCACGACCCGACACCGGTCTGCGGCCCGTAGAGAGCGACCAGCATGACGCCGGTGACCAGCGTGGGGATCGCGAACGGCAGGTCGACGACCGCGTCGAGCAGGGCGCGGCCCGGGAAGCGGTAGCGGACGAGGGCGTACGCGGTGAGGGTGCCCATGAACGCGTTGACCGCCGTCATGACCACCGCCGCGCCGACGGTCAGCGCGAGCGCTTCGATCGCCAGCGGCTGGGTGACGTCGTCCAGGAACGCGGTCAGCCCGTCGGCCAGGCCGTGCTGCGCGACGGCGGCAAGCGGCAGCACGATCATGAGGCCCAGGTAGAGTCCCGCGGTCGCTCGCAGTCCCCAGCGGCCCCACGGCAGCGGCGCACGCGCGACGTTCCGGCCAGGCAGCGGCAGCGCCGCCCCACCCCGCGAAGGATCGGGCAGCGCGGTCATCGGGCCTCGTGGACCGCCTCGAAGGCGCGCGTGAAGCGGCCGTCGCTCCCGTAGATCTCGGTCGCCACCCGGTCCCAGCCGCCCAGGGCGTCGATCGTCCAGAGGTCTTCCACCGGCGGATACTCGGCAGCCGTCTCGGCGGCCACCGATTCGTCGACCGAACGCAGTCCGTATTCCGCGAAGGCGCGCTGCGCCTCCGGGCCGTGGAGGAACGCCACGAACGCCTCCGCGACCTCGCGCACTCCATGCGCGTCCACGTTCTTGTCGATCAACGCCACGGGATTCTGGATCAGGATCGTCGAGGAGGGGATCACGTAGTCGTACTGCTTGTCTTCCAGCCGCGCGACGAGGACCTCGTTCTCGTATGTGATCGCCGCGTCCCCCACCCCACGCTCGAAGTTCGTGATCGACTCGCGCGCTCCCTTGTCCATGATGCGGACGTTCCGTAACACGCGGCTCAGGAACTCCTCGGCCGCGGCCGGGTCGTTCGCCGGGACGCCCGCGACGTGGCCCCGAAAGGCCGCGCCGTAGAGCGCGTTGATGTTCCACTGTGCGCCGCCCGAGGTCTTCGGGTCGGGCGTCAGGACGTCTAGCCCGGGACGCGCCAGGTCCTCCCAGTCGCGGATCCCCTGCGGGTTCCCCGATCGTACGGCGATCACCGCGATCGAGTTCGATACCATGCCCGCGTGGGGAGCGCTCCTCCAATCGTGCGTTATGAGACCCGCGTCGGCGATCTTGTCGACGTCGGCCTCGAGCGACAGCGCCGCGATGTCGGCTTCGAACCCCCCGACGATCGCACGCGCCTGGGCGCCGCTTCCCTGATACGACTCCTGGAATTCCACATCCTGGCCGGTCGTCCGCTTCCAGTGCTCGCGGAAGGCCGGAAGGATCGCCTTGCCGTAGGCCTCGCGGGGCGTGGTGTACGCACCCAGGACCAGCGTGACGCGCTCCCCCTCACCCGCATCGGACTCCGAGCCGGTGCGCGTTCCACAGGCGGTTGCGGCAAGCGCCCCCACGATGGCGAGCGCGACGATGTTCCGGCTGCATGTGCGCATGACCAGTCTTCCCATAGGATACCGATCCCCAACATCTAGTGTTGGACTAGGAGTTATGGAGCAAAAAACGTTCACGAGGCTGCTTGCGCCCGGTTCTCTGGGGATGCCGAGAAGGCCAGGTCCGCGATCGTCGTCGTGTCGACGACGCCCTTGATCGCGGACTCCACCCGCTCCCAGAGGAGGCCGAGCCCGTCGGACGCCGGGGCGCCCCCGGCCGACCGGGAGCCCAGTCCCAGCCGCTCGTCGAGGAGGCGGATCGCTTCGCCCGCGGTGATGAGGGACCCCGGCCGGCTGAGGCGGTACCCACCTGCGATCCCGACCTGCGCCTCGACCAGTCCGCCATCCTTCAGGACGCGGAGGATCTGCTCCAGGTACTTGAGCGGGACGCCACACACCGCGCCGATTTCCCGGGCGGGCGTCATTCTCGAGGTCCCGGCCCGGTGAAGGTGAACGAGAGCGCGGAGGCCGTATTCGCTCTTGGCGGAGACGTTCACCGCCCTGCCCTCCCATGCCGGGGGGTAACTCCTACTATCATGCCGGGAGTTTACCGGACCCGCCCACGAGCCGTCAAGGGACCCCCCGCCGCGGAGCGCCGTTTCGGTCTCCGATCACACCGTTTCGGCGCCCGATTGGGTACCGAGCGGAAAGTGCGGCAGGAGGCGATAGCTACGGAGCGCCAGCACGACCGCATCCCCGACCTCGAGCGGGGCCTCCTCGGCCTCCCACTTCGTCCGCGTGACGACCAGAGGCAACCCGGCGATGTCGACGACGTCGTCGGGGGAGGTCGCCCCGATGAGGCGCGCCGCCAGCCGGACGGTGAGCCGCTCGGTGGGCCCCGCGTACGACACCGACTCGACCACCGCCTCGGACAGCGGGTGGCGGGCGGCGAGGAGGTCGCGGCGGAATCCGATCTCCACGTCCTCGGGCCGGAAGACGATCTTGACCGGTTGACCATCGACCAGCGCCGGCCTCTCGTCGGGAGGATCGAGCGCGACGCCGAGGACCCATGTGCGGTCCTTCCCCCAA
Organism: Gemmatimonadota bacterium; assembly: GCA_035281565.1. Lineage (GTDB taxonomy): Bacteria > Gemmatimonadota > Gemmatimonadetes > JACCXV01 > JAHWKZ01 > DASRVA01. The sequence continues at coordinate 1,669 of DATEDS010000163.1, read as the reverse complement.
CGTCCGAGCAGCACGTTCGCCGCACCCAGGAAGGTCGCGACGAACTCGTTGCCGGGCCGGTTGTAGACGTCGTAGGGCGTACCCACCTGCTCCACCTGCCCGCCGTTCATGACCAGGATCCGGTCCGCCAGCTCGAGCGCTTCTTCCTGGTCGTGGGTGATGAACAGCGCTGCGACGTCGGCGTCGCGCAGGATCCGACGGACCTCCCGCCGGAGCTCCAGGCGCGTGCGCGCGTCTAGCGCGGTGAACGGTTCGTCGAACAGCATGACGGAAGGCTCGTAGGCGAGCGCGCGGGCGAGCGCGACCCGCTGACGCTGTCCGCCCGAGAGCTGCGCCGGCAGCTTCCTGCGATGCGGCAAGAGCCGGACCAGGTCGAGCATCCGCTCGACCCGCTCCCGGATGCGACCCGCGGGTACGCCGCGCACATCGAGGCCGAACGCGATGTTCCGTTCGGCCGACATCTTCTCGAAGAGCGCCTGGTCCTGGAACACGACGCCGAACCGGCGGTCCTGCGGTGGAATCCCCAGCGCGGGACGACCTTCGAGAAGGACCTCGCCGGCGTCCGGCTCTTCCAGCCCTGCGAGGATGCGAAGGAGCGTGGTCTTGCCACAGCCGGAAGGGCCGAGCACGACGAGGATCTCGCGGCTCGCGATCTCGAAGCCGACTCCCCGCAGGACCTCCTGGTCGCCGAACGACTTGGCGAGCCCCTGGACCCGGAGCACCGACGTGGTCAGATCTCCGGAGCCGGTCCGAACAGGCGGTCGGGGTTGTCCTGGAGGAGCTTCCGCTTGACGTCGTCGGACAGATCGAGCGCCAGGAATTCGTCGAGGTTCGCGCGCATGCCTGGAACCATTGGGCCCGGCCAGTCCGTTCCCCAGAGGAGCTTGTCCGCGACCGCCTCGAGCCGCGGGAAGTAGCGCAGCAGGCCCCTCGGGGGGATTCCGGAGACGTCACCCCAGAAGTTGGGATGGCGCCGCAGGAGGAAGAACGAGGCGTCGGGCCACAGCGGGCGCCCGAGGTGCGCTAGGATCACGACGAGCCCCGGGAAGTCGACGCCGACGTCGTCCAAGGGCAGCGGGTCGGCGTACACGTTCCGCGCGCCGGGAAAGATCGACGTCCCGGTGTGGACCATGACCGGCATTCCGAGCTCCTCGGCGCGGCCGTACATGTCGGCGAGCGCGGGCAGGCCGTGCCGGTACGCGTTGGCGGCGATCTCCTGATGCGGGGGGTGGAACTTGATCGCCCGGACGCCCAGGTCCCGCAGCCGCTCGACGTCGTCCGACAGGCTTCCCTCTCCGCTGGGATCGAGGCCCCCGAAGGGGATCAGCCGGTCGGGCGCGGCGCGCGCGAGTCCGGCCACGTAGGGGTTCACGTCGCTCGTGAACCCCATGAGCCCCGGGCTCACGTAGTTGATGACGCCGATCCGCGCGACGCCCGCCGCGTCCATCACGTCCAGCACGCTGGTCGGGTCGCGCATCATCTTCTCGAGCTCGGCGAAATCCGCGCGTCCCTTCGCCATCCGCGCGCGGACGTCCGGCCGCAGCTGGTCCCACGGCTGGACGTGCACGTGGACGTCCGTGATGCGGAGGTCCTCGAGCATCACCCGCCGGGGCTGAAGGCGAGGAAGAGGCCGGTGACGAACCACATCGCGATCGCGAAGCCCCAGGCC
>DATEDS010000162.1:0-5810 GCA_035281565.1 Gemmatimonadota bacterium | reverse complement strand
GATTCTGGACTCCCGCGCGCCCCATGGCGCTGGCCTCGAATTGCTCCACGATCGTCGGGTGAAGGCCGCGGTGGCAATCGGCGCACGAGGCACGGTCGAGGACCCCCCGCGGCAGGTCGGCGCGCAGGCGGGCCACCTCGGGAGGGAGAGATCGCAGGTATCCGTGGATCCTCCCGGCGTCCTCGTCGCTCACGACCTCGTGCGGAAAGGGCGGCATGAGATCGCGCGGCACACGCAGCTGCTGGAGGAAGGCCTCGATCGGCAGCCGGGTGCCGGCGAGCGAGGGGCCGACGCCGCCCCGGCCGCTCGCCCCATGACAGCCGAGGCACCCCCGGGCAATGTACAGATGCTCGCCGGAAGGCTCGTCGTCCTGGCCGTCGGTCTGGGCGCGGAGCGGCATCCCGACCGCCAGCGACCCGACCAGAACGATCGCGAAGCAGGTCATCTGGCCCACGGCGGTCAACTTTCAGCCGGCACGTGGTGCTGTCAACCGAACGGCCTCCGGCCGCGACGACCATTCACCAGCGCTCTTCGCCCGGGCAGGCATATCGGGGTTTTCCTCACAGCGAGAGCGCCCTTTCCCTGACAGACGGACGGCCCAGGACGCCCTATCGTAACCGGCAGTCACCCGCTTGACCGCACCTGCGGCGCCAAGGAGTCACATGTCCAGGTTCCTGGAAATGAGGAAGCTGGGAACGATCGATCGCATCGCGCGGGTCGCGATCGGCAGCGGGCTCCTTGCCCTGATCGGCAAGACCGACCGGTTCGACCTGTGGACGCTGGGCGGGGCCGTTGCCGGCACGGCCCTCCTCCTAACGGCTCTCGTCGGCTCGTGTATGCTCTATTCGTTGCTGGGGATGCGGACGTCCAATTCCGTCCGTCGCGGAGGCTGAAGAGGCTGCCGAAGCCGATGGCCGCTCAGCCCTTGAACGACTGCACCCTTCCCCACACGCTCTTGGCGCCCCAGATCCCGGCCCGCAGGCACTCGAGCTGGACGATCTGGCTGTGGTCGACGAAGAGGTTCACCTCCGGGCCGTAGTTCTTGACGTACCAGGTGAACACCTCGGGGTCGGACGCCTCGAACATGAGCTTCTCGAGACCCAGCTCGTCGATGAAGCGGGCCGGCACGTCCGTCCGCATCCGCGGAACGTTCTCGGTGATCCCCTCCGACTCGATCATGATCATGTAGGCCCCGGCCTCGAGGAAGCGCCTGGCCCGGCCGATCGCCTGCGCCGGGTCCTGCTGCCCCTCGGCCTCGAGCTCGGCCACCGTGGTCGCGCCCCCGCCGGCCCCGAACTGGATCCCGACCTCCGGCTTGGCCTTCAACCCCGCGTCCTGGACGGCTTCGATCAGGCGCAGCCAGTCGTCGGTCGGCAGCGTGATGAAGCCGGCCGAGATCTCGATGATGTCGAAGCCGTAGTCCTTGCACTCGGCGATGTACTCGCGGACCGCCTTGGATCCCTGGGTCAGGACGTACTCCACGAAGCCGCCGGTCGAGACCAGAACGTCGTGGGCATGGCACGTCTCGATCAGTTCCTCGACCGCCCGGCGCGGCATGAGCGAGAACGAGCCGCCGGCGAACTTGAGCGCGTCCACGTAGGGCCCCATCGTCTCGAGGACGTCCTCGAGGTAACGCCGGCCGACCACCGAGTAGTAGGGGCCCCGGATCTCGGTGACGCCACGCGTTCGGGGCTTGCCCGCGCGCTCGTTGACCTTCAGGAACCGGAAGCCGCGATCGATGGGCTTCCCCGCCGTGACCTTGCGGCCGGCGGTCCTCTTCTTCGATCCCTTATCCGCCATATCCGTCCCCTTTCCGGAGATCACGACACGCCGCCCCGTGCCCGCCCGTGCGCCCGGCGAGCGGAGGGATCCGAGCCGCGCCGCCCCGCCCGCGCCAGGATCGTGACCAGCTGCGCGACCGGCCGATCGTCCAGCTCCCGGACCGCCTCCCGGATCTCCGTGCGAAGCGCGTCATCGGCATGCGGTGCGGCCAGCCCCTCGAACTTCGCCGCCACGGTCTCCCAGCGCATGGGGCGGGTGCGGAACCCCTCGTAATCGCGCTTCTCGACCTCGTGGACCGTCCCGTCCTTCAGGTGGATCGCGACCCGGCACGGCATCTCGTCGGGGAACCGGCGGCTGAATTCCTCGGCTGGTCGAACCACGACCTTCCGCAGGAGGGACTGGACGTCCCTGCCCTCGATTCTCTCGGGCCGGTACTGAGCCGGCAGGACCTGCCCGTCCAGGAGCGCCACCGCCACCATGTAGTGGAGGCTGTGGTCGGCCTCCTCCTTGGTCCGCACGACCGTCTTGTCGCCCTCCTCGCCACCGCCGATGATGTGATAGGCGACGTCGAAGGTCCCGATCTCGACGCGCTCGATGGCGGCCGGTTCGATCCCGTAGCGGACCTTGAGCTCGAGCGCTCCCTCGAGGGTCGACTGGGAGTGAATCTCGGCGTTGTAGCGCTTGAGGATCGTCCGCGTCACGCGGTCGAGGTCTTCCCTCTCCCAGTCGATCTCGAAGGGACCCGCGATCGACTCCTTGAACCCCTTGTTCCCCTCGAAGACCTGAGCCGGCCCCGTGATCCCGTGCATGGCGAGGAATGCGGCATGCGTGCCCGCGAACGCGGCGTTGGGGGCGGCCAGGCCCTTCCAGTGGCTCAACGCACCCGTGCGGGTCACCCGGAGCGCGTTGAAGGCGGTCCCGGCGATCGCGACCGCGCTGGCCGTCCGCCCGGCGTCCAGCCCGAGCGCCCTGGCGACCCCGGCGGCCGCGCCGTAGACCCCCTGCGTCGTGTGATCGAAACCTTTCGCGCGGACCGGCGCCTCGTCGGACAACCGGCACTGGACCTGGTACGAGACGGCCAGCGCGGTGAGGAGATCGCGGCCGGACCCACCCGCGTACTCGGTGGCCGCCAACACGGCGGCCAGGTTGTCGCTCGGATGACGGGTCTCGCCGGGAGCCAGGTAGCTGTCGTTGAAATCGAGGTAACGGACGAGCGCGCCGTTGTAGAGGGCGGCCCGGTCGGGGGCGGTCCGCCCGCCGCCGATCAGCCCGCACCTGTCGATTCCGCCGAAGTCCTCCAGATGCTCGCGGAGCATCCGCACCGGCTCGCCGTCCAGGGCCCCGATCGCGCACCCCACCGAATCGAGCACGCGGATCCGGAGCTGCTCGCGCGCATCCTCCGGAACGTCTTCGAATCGGGACCGCTCGACGAAGGCGGCGAGGCGCCAGGCCTCGGTCACGCACGCCTCCGATGAGTGCCCCTGCGAGCTCGTTCCATCTCCGTGCCGATCAAGCATAGGAGCTTGCCCTTCCCGGGATCAACCATGAACATGTTGGGTATGGCAACGGGCTGCCGTCAGGCCGGAACCCCGGAGGAGGAGGTTACGGCGTGAGATCCCCCGCGTCAGGAAAGTCCAGGCTGCTCGCCGCGGCCGTGGCCGGCACCACCCTGACCACCCCTCTGGCCGGCCAGGTTAGGACCCCGGACTTCCCCAGGGCGGTTCCGGTCATCCTTCGAACCGCCGACGACATGCGTCTGACCCTGTCCCGCTCACCCCTGGACATCGACGGGGAGCGCTGCGTTCCCCTCACCGACCTCGCCATGGCCATCCACGGGTCGGCCGATCTCGCGCCCAGCCTCGCGCTTTCCGGCACGGTCCTGCGAGCCACAGGGGCTGGAAGGGCGTTGAGGGAGGATAACGCTCCCGGCCGAGGGTTCCTAGTCATCCGGCGCAACGGGTTGATCTCCGACCGGGTCCGATCCGGAGTGGACCTCGATGGACTGCCCCAGCAGTGCGTTCCCGCGACCGATCTTGCCCGCTCGATGGGAGGGACTCTGAAGAGCGGAACGTCGATCGAGGGCTTCGATGCTCAGATCAACAGCATGATGAACAATAACCTCGCGTTCCTCGCCGTTCAGACCAAAGTCCAGAACGTCTCCCAGACGACCCAGCTGCTGTCGAACATCGCCAAGGCGGACCACGACGCGAAATTGAACTCCATCCGCAACATACGGACGGCTCTGTTCGAGGAGACGGAAGCCGCCATGGTCGGGATGCCTCCAGACGAGGTCGCCTGGGCACGCTCTTTCGCCAGCAATAGAGGGTACCTTGCCACGCGGACGGAGATCGAGGCGGCCATCCATACGGCCTTCCCCGATGCCTCCCCCGAGGAGAGGATCAAGATTCACATGATCCTCCTCCAGATCTTGATGGGCGATATAATCGGAGCGCTTCGGAGCTACGCGGTCCTGATGGACGAGGACATGCGGCACCTCTCGCGGCAGATCGTCCAGAAGCTCGACCGGATCCAAGAGGCCCGCTCTCAGGTCATCCGAAACTTCGCGAGACACAAGCCGCCACGCGCCTATGCTGGCGGGGATCCTCAGTCCGCCGCGCGCGCCCAGGACAAGTCCCAGCGCTATACGCAGTTCGTCCAGATGTCGACGCAGCTCATGAACGAACTCCAGAGCACGGAGCGCGAGCTCGTGGACGCCCTGCAGACGATGCAGCGGGAGCTCGACAACCTGTGGCAGGCGTACGCGTCGATGCGGGACGAGGATTTTCGGACGAACGAGCGGATCATGCGGAATCAGTAGCGCTCGAGTAGGAACCATCGCGGCGGTCCTACTCGACCTCCACGCCGTGCCAGAAGGCCACGTAATCCTTGATGTGGCGGGCGGCAGCCTTGGGCCTGGGGTAGGTCCAGGCCGCGTCGGCGTTCAGGTCGCCGTCCACGGTGAGGTGATAGAAGCTCGCGCGCCCCTTCCTCGGGCACGTGGTCCGGGTCTGGCTGGCCTGCAGGTACTCCTCGTGCACGGACCCGCGCGGGAAGTAGTGCCGGCCCTCGACGACGACCGTCTCGTCGCTGTCGGCGATGACCGCTCCGTTCCAGTACGCTTTGGGCATCGGCGACTCTCCCCTGCCGGGCGCTACGATCCCCCTCGTCGGCGGCCCTCCGCGTTGGTTCGAGGGAATCTACGCTGGCGGGAACCGCGACGCTCCCGGTCCGCTCTCAGCGCCGGACGACCCGCAGGGCCACGAAATGGCCCGTCCGGAAGCGCGTCGGCCACTCCTCGAGTCGCTCAAAGGCCCCCAGGAGGCCCAGGAGACGGGCCCGGGCACCGGGCCCGAGCCTGTCGACGAGCCGGCAAACCGGGACCGCGAGGACCCGGGGGCAGTGCATGAGGGCGGTCACCTCGAGCGTCTCGAAGCCGGCGCCTTCCAGGAGCTCCCGGGCGCGCCGGTGACCCGCCGTGACGCCCACGTAGTAGGGGACGAGGTGGAACGCGTGGACGAGCCGGAAGGGCAGGCGGTTCCGAAGACCGACGATCGGGTTGGCGGGGTTGTCGAGCGTGAGGACGAGGCGCCCCCCCGGGACGAGCACCCGTCCGAGTTCGGCGAGAGCGGCGACGACGCCTTCCTCGCGGCGGAAGTGATCGAGCGTCGAGATCGAGGCGACGGCGTCGAACGCGCCGTCCGCGAAGGGCAGCGCGCGGACGTCGCACCGGACGGCGGCGATCCCGGAGCGGTTCCTGATGCCCTCCTCGATCACCGCCTGCGACAGGTCGATCCCGACCAGCCTGACGAAGCGCTCCGCCAAGGGCTCCACCAGCCCCTCGCCGAACGCCTCGTCGAAGAGATCGGTCTTGAGCGCCCGGCCGCCCGCCTCACGAGGCAGCCAGCGGCGGAGGAGCCGCGCGTTCACGGCGTCGCTGTGGGTGCGCCACAGGCGGTCGGGTCGACGAGCCCTCCACCGCTCGCCAAGGTGGGACCAGTACCCGCGGTCGCCGGCCAGCCTCCCGCCCC
>DATEDS010000161.1:0-8205 GCA_035281565.1 Gemmatimonadota bacterium | reverse complement strand
TCCACGGAGCGACCTCGAGCGGCAGTTCTGAGGGCAGGAGTACTCACGATGGGCAGGGCTTCGTTGGTACGCGAGCTGTGGGACTTCATGAGAGTCCGGAAGAAGTGGTGGCTCGCGCCCCTGCTCTTGATCCTGGTTCTGCTGGGTGGCCTGCTGATCATCGCGCAGACCTCGGCTCTCGCGCCCTTCATCTACACCCTATTCTGAAGTGCCTTGAAGTCCCTTGACCATCAGCCAGGATGGCCCGAGACATGAGGAACCTCGTCGTCTTCAGCGGAGTGATGGCCGCGACTCTCGCGTTCGCGCCGGCCGTGCGGGCCCAGGCCGTGGCCATCGTCGAGGTCAGCCCCGCGACGATCGAGGCCGAGGTCGGGCAACGGATCTCCTTCACCGCGGTCGCGCGTGACTCGGCGGGTCGGGAGGTCGACCTCCCGGTCGGCGCCTGGGTCGCGATCCCCTTCGACCTCGCGGGCGCCGATTCGACCGGCACCGTCACCGTCTACGGGCCCGGAATCGCCCGGGTGGGTGCGATCGTCGGAGGCCAGGTGGGATTCGCCACCGTCACGATCCGTCCGTCCCCCGTCGCCCGAATCGACCTGGCGCCCCTGTCCGGGCCGCTGGTGGTCGGGGGGTCGGTGGCCCTGGGGGCGACCGCGCGAACCGCGACCGGCGTGCCACGCGAGACGGTCGAGCTCACCTGGAGAACCGACGCCCCATCGGTGGCCGTGGTGGATGCCGCGGGCGTCGTGACCGGGGTCGCGCCCGGGCGGGCGACGGTGACCGCCTCGGCGGAGGACGCCGGGGGGAACCTGACGATCGAGGTCGTGGAGAACCCGGTCCAGCGGCTCGTTATGGAACCGGCGACGAGCACCGCGCGGACGGGGGACGTCCTCAGGTTGGAGGTCGAGGCGGAGGGACAGGGTGGCCAGCCCGTGGCCGATCCTTTCGTCCGTTGGTCGGTGACGGGCGAAGGCGCCACGATCGAGCCGGACGGGACATTCGTGGCCGAACGCCCCGGACGGTACGCCGTCACCGCCACGAGCGGCGAACGGGTGGCGGCAGGCTCGGTCACGGTCACACCGCGTGAAGGCGACCGCGTGCTGCAGGTCGTGGGGCGCGCGCCCATGTCGGAGTTCCAGGCCGCCGAGCAGTGGATCGCCGGCGACTTCCTCTATCTCTCCTCGATCGCCGACCGTGTCTGGGTCTACGACATCTCCGACCCGGCGCATCCCGTGAAGACGGACTCGATCCTGGTCGATGCCCGGACCGTGAACGACGTGAGCCTCACGGCGGACGGCAGGATCGGCGTCCTCACGCGCGAGGGGGCCTCGGATCGGCGCAACGGGATCGTTTTCTTCGACGCCTCGGATCCGGCCCATCCCAGGGTGATCTCGGAATACTCGGAGACCGTCACCGGGGGTGTCCACAGCGCGTTCATCGACGATCACTACGTCTACCTCACCGACGACGCCACCGGCTCGCTGCGGGTGATCGACTTCGGCGACGTCCAGGCCCCGCGCGAAGTGGCGCGCTGGCAGGTCGAGAACCCGCTGGCGGGCACCGTCAACGTCATGGGTCAGATGATCTCGGGCGGACGCTATCTCCACGACGTCCAGGTGATGGACGGGCTGGCTTACCTCGCCTACTGGAAGGACGGCCTCGTCATCCTCGACGTGGGAAACGGCATCCGTGGCGGGAGCCCCGAAAACCCGCAGTTCGTCAGCCAGCTCAGGTTCAATCACCGCGATCTCTACGGACCCGAATGGCTGTCCGGAACTCATGAGGTCTTCCGTTACGGGAACCACGTCTTCGTGGGGGACGAGGTCTTTCCCCCGACCTTCGACATCTCGGCGAGGACCCGGATCGCGCCGCGGGGGATCGTCCACGTCGTCGACGTCACGGACATCGAAGCGCCGCGAAAGGTGGCCGAGTATCCGGTTCCGGAGGCAGGCGCCCACAACATGTGGGTTCAGGACGACGTGCTGGTCATGGGATACTACGGTGGCGGGGGCCGCGTGCTCGACGTATCCGGAGAGCTGCGCGGGGACCTGTATGCCCAGGGACGCGAGATCGCCAGCCTGTGGACGGGCGACCCCGAAGGGTACCGGCCCAACCTGCCGCTGACCTGGGGGGCACGGTGGCGCGGCGACCTCATCTTCTTCAACGACATCAACTCCGGGGTCTGGATCACGCGCCTGGGGGAGCCGACCGACCGGGGGTCCACGACCGCCCCGCCGTTCTGAGCCGCCCGACGCGCGACGCCCAACCGCTCCAATGACGGCCCCCGGAGCGCCGAGTAGATTCACGAGATGCCCGCCACGGTCACGCTCATCCGTGGGGACGGGATCGGCCCCGAAGTGGTCGATGCCGCCCTGCGGGCCCTCGACTGGGCCGGCGCCGAGATCGAGTGGGACGAGCAGGTGGCCGGCCTGGCCGCGATCGCGCAGGGGAAGCCCGCCCTCCCCGGGGAGACCCTGGAATCGATGCGCCGGACGAAGGTCGCCCTCAAGGGCCCGCTGACGACCCCGGTCGGGTCCGGCTTCAGGAGCGTCAACGTCGCCATCCGCAAGGAGTTCGATCTCTACGCCAATGTCCGGCCGGCGAAGACGATGGTGCCCGGCCTGCGGTACGCGGACATCGACCTGGTGGTCGTCCGCGAAAACACGGAAGGACTGTATGTCGGGATCGAGCACTACATCGACACGAAGAAGAGCGCCGCCGAGTCGATCACGATCGTGACCCGGGACGCCTCGGCGCGCGTGATTCGCTACGCGTTCGAGCTGGCCCGGAGCCGCCCCGACCGGCACCTGACCCTCGTCCACAAGGCGAACATCCTCAAGTTCACGAGCGGGCTGTTCCTCGAGGTAGGCCGCGAGATGGCGGGAGAGTACCCGGACGTCACCTTCGACGAGCGGATCATCGACAACATGGCGATGCAGCTGGTGGTCGACCCGCTCCGGTTCGACACGATCGTCACCACCAACATGTTCGGCGACATCCTCTCGGACCTCTGCGCGGGACTCGTGGGCGGGCTCGGCATGGCTCCGGCCGCCAACGTCGGGGACGAGATCGCGATGTACGAGGGGATCCATGGCTCGGCGCCCGACATCGCCGGGAAGGGGATCGCCAACCCGACCGCCCTCATGCTGGCGGCCGCGATGCTGTGCGAACGGATCGGACAGGCCGAAGCGGGCCGACGCCTGAGAGACGCCGTCGAGCAGGTGCTCTGGGAAGGCCGTGTGCGGACCCGCGATCTCGGCGGCGACGCCACGACCGAGGCGTTCACCGATGCGGTGCTGGAGGCGCTGGGAAACCAGGTGGAGGAGGTCGCCCGCGACCTGAAGATGTCATGAGTCACGATTCCTTCGAGGAGTAGATCGTCGAGTGGCCTTCAAGGGCGTCGACTACATGGACCTGGAGAGCGAGCTCTCGACCGAGGAGCGGATGACCCGCGACACGGTGCGGCGCTTCGTCGACGAGCGGGTCCTGCCCGTCATCGAGGAAGCGTACCTTGAGGGGTACTTTCCGAAAGAGCTGATCCCCGGGCTCGCCGAGCTGGGCGTCCTGGGCGCCAACCTCCCCGAGGAGTACGGCTGCGCGGGCATGAACAACGTGGCCTACGGGCTCATCATGCAGGAGCTCGAGCGGGGCGACAGCGGGGTCAGGTCCTTCGTCTCGGTCCAGGGCGCGCTGGTCATGTACCCGATCTTCACGTTCGGGTCGGAGGACCAGAAGCGGCGCTGGCTCCCGGCCATGGCGAGGGGTGAGGCGATCGGCTGCTTCGGCCTCACCGAGGCCGACTACGGCTCGAACCCGGCCGGCATGGCCACCCGCGCCGAGCGGAACGGGAACGGCTGGGTCCTGAACGGCTCCAAAATGTGGATCACCAACGGGTCGATGGCCGACGTGGCGGTCGTCTGGGCCAGGACCGGCGAGGGTATCCGTGGCTTTCTCGTCGAGAAGGGTTCGCCGGGCTATTCGACCAAGCAGATGCACGGCAAGCACTCGCTCCGGGCCTCCGACACGTCGGAGCTCGTCTTCAACGACGTCGAGCTCGCGGAGGATGCGATCCTGCCCGAGTCGGACGGGCTCAAGAGCCCGCTCTCCTGCCTCACGCAGGCCCGCTACGGCATCGCCTGGGGGGCGATCGGGTCGGCGATGGCGTGCTACGAAGAGGCCGTCCGGTACTCCAAGGAGCGGATCCAGTTCGACAGGCCGATCGCCTCGTTCCAGATCGTTCAGCAGCGGCTGGTCGAGATGCTCGAGTCGATCACGCTGGGTCAGCTCCTCGCCTACCGGCTCGGACGCCTCAAGGATGCCGGGAAGCTCAAGCACACTCAGGTCTCGATGGCCAAGCGCCACAACGTGATGGCCGCCCGTGAGGTGGCCGCGTCCGCGCGCTGGACGCTCGGCGCCAACGGCGTCCATAGCGAGTATCAGGTCATGCGCCACATGTGCAACATCGAGTCGGTGTTCACCTACGAGGGCACGCACGACATCCATACGCTGGTCCTGGGACAGGACATCACCGGGATCCCCGCGTTCACCTGACGAAACGGAGGTACGACATGGCCGCCGAGGCCGTAGCCGAGAAGACGCTGGTGTCGGTCGAAAAGGAGGACGGGATCGCCGTCTTCACGCTCGACGATCCGCCCGCCAACACGTACACGCACGAGATGATGCGGCAGCTCGACCTGGCGATCCTGGACGCCCGCTTCGACGAGGAGGTCCAGGTCATCGTGATCCGCGGGGCCGGGGACAAGTTCTTCTGCGCCGGGGCGAACATCGACATGTTGTCGAAGAGCGACCCGACCTGGAAGTACTACTTCTGTCTGCACGCCAACGAGACCCTGTCGCGGCTCGAGCACACGCCCAAGCTCGTGATCGCCGCGCTCAACGGTCACACGGTCGGGGGCGGCCTCGAGGTCGCGATGGCCGCCGACCTTCGGATCGGCCGCAAGGGGGCGGGGAAGATCGGTCTTCCCGAGGTGACGCTCGGTGTCCTTCCGGGAACGGGCGGCACCCAGCGCCTGACCCGGCTGGTCGGGAAGTCGAAGGCTATCGAGCTCATGGCGACCGGATCCAACATGGAGATGGAGGACGCCGTCCAGCTCGGCATCGTGAACCGGGTGATCGAGGCCGATTCGACCGACGCCTTCATCGAGGCGGTCAAGGAGTTCGCCGCCCAGTTCACGACCCCGGGAAAGGCCGCGATGGCGGTCGGTCACATCAAGCGCTCCTGCCAGTCGGGGGCGGAGGTGTCGCTCGAACAGGGGCTGGCCATCGAGCGCGAGCTCCAGGCCAAGCTGTTCGCGAGCCAGGACGCCAAGGAGGGCCTGAACGCCTTCGTCGAGAAGCGGAAGCCCCAGTTCGCGGGGAGGTAGCGATGCCTGACACGGCCACCACGGCTGAACTGCCGAGCGCCCTCTCGCCCGGCCGGCTCTTCATCGACAACGAATGGGTGGACGCCGACGGCGGGAAGACGTTCGAGGTCGTCAACCCGGCTCGGGCCGAGCTCCTGACCGAGGTCGCGGAGGGCGATCGGGCGGATGTGGACCGCGCCGTCCAGGCGGCGCGGCGGGCGTTCGAGTCGGACGAGTGGCGTCGGATGGCCCCCCGCCAGCGGGCCCGGATCCTTCTCGAGATCGCCCGGATCATGGAGGAGCGCAAAGACGAGCTCGCGCGCGTCGAGACCCTCCAGAACGGGAAGCCCTTCTTCGAGAGCGGCATCGACGTCGACATGACGATCGAGACGTTCGAGTACTACGCCGGCTGGACGACGAAGGTCGAGGGGGAGACGGTCCCGCTCTCCGTCCCGCACCAGTTCGGTTACACGCTCCGCGAGCCGGTCGGCGTGGTGGGCGCGATCGTGCCCTGGAACTTCCCCCTCAACCTGGCCTCGTGGAAGGTGGCCCCGGCGCTCGCCGTCGGGTGCACCGTCGTCCTCAAGCCGGCCAGCGAGACGCCGCTGACGGCACTCCTTCTGGGCGAGATCGCGGCCGAAGCGGGCCTGCCGGCGGGTGTCCTCAACGTGGTGCCGGGCGCGGGGCGGACCGCCGGCGAGGCGCTGGTCGCCCACCCGGACGTCGACAAGATCGCCTTCACCGGCTCGACGGAGGTCGGCAGGCGGATCGCGAAGACGGCCGCCGACACCGTCAAGCGGGTGACCCTCGAGCTGGGTGGCAAGAGCCCGAACATCGTGTTCGCCGACGCGGACCTCCCGTTTGCGGCCAAGGGTGCGATCAACGGGATCTTTTACGGCAAGGGCGAGGTCTGCGCGGCCGGAAGCCGGCTCCTGGTCGAGCAGTCCGCCCACGACGCGCTCGTGTCGCAGGTCGCGGACGGGGCCGGCAAGCTCAAGATCGGCGATCCGTTCGAGAAGGGAGTCCGGATCGGCGCGGTCGTGAGCGAGAAGCAGATGCAGTCCGTCCTCGGCTACATCGAGAAGGGGATGGCCGAGGGCGCGAAGGTCGTGGCCGGCGGGGGGCGGGCGGAGGATGCGGGACCCGGCTACTTCGTTCAGCCGACCGTGTTCGACGAGGTGACTCCCACGATGACCATCGCCCGGGAGGAGATCTTCGGGCCGGTCCTCGCGACCCTCAGCTTCGGCGACGTCGACGAGGCGATCGCGCTGGCCAACGACTCCCCGTACGGGCTTGCGGCGGCGGTCTGGACGCGCGACATCAAGAAAGCCCACTACGTCGCCCAGCGACTCCAGGCGGGTACCGTGTGGATCAACACCTACAACCTGTACGACGCGGCGATGCCGTTCGGGGGCTACAAGGCGAGCGGTTACGGCCGCGACCTAGGCCGGGTCGCCCTCGATGGCTATACCCAGACGAAGTCGGTCTGGGTCGACCTGCGGCTGTGAGCGCCTCCACGATGAAGCGGTACCTCCTCGACACCAACGTCCTCCTCCACGATCCCAAGGCGCTGACTTCCTTCGAGGAGAATGCGGTGCTGCTCCCGATCTACGTGATCGAGGAGATCGACCGCTTCAAGCGCCAGCTCTCCCGCCTGGGAGAGCATGCCCGGCGGATCAGCCGCTTCCTGGACGACCTCAGGCGAAGCGGCCGGCTTGCCGAGGGCGTCCCCCTGTCGACCGGCGGCACGCTGCGGGTCGTCTTCGATCCGGACGAGCCCGAGCGATCGGCGAGCGGGACCAACGGCTTCGTGGACACCGCCATCCTGCGGATCGCCCGCCGCCTCCGGGACGAGGATCCGGAGACCCCGCTGGTCGTGGTCACGAAGGACGTCAACCTGCGGATCCGCGCCGACGCCCTGGGGCTGCGGGCCGAAGACTACGAGTCGGACCGGGTGAGCCTGGAGGGGCTCTACACCGGCCAGGCGGAGATCGAGGTGACCGCTCGGGAGCTCGAGCGCTTCCGCGGGGAGGGCGAGCTCCCGCTCCCCGAAGGCGAGTACCATCCCAACCAGTATGCGCTCCTGCGGGACCCCGCCGGCGTCGGCAACACGGCGCTCGCCCGGATCGATACGCTGGCCGGGCGTCTCCGGGCGCTGATCGAGGACGGAAGCGGCGTGCAGGGGATCCGGCCGCGCAACAAGGAGCAGTACTTCGCCCTGGATGCCCTTCTCGACCCCTCCCTGGTCCTGGTGACGATCATGGGCAAGGCCGGCACCGGCAAGACGCTCCTGGCGCTCGCCGCCGGGCTCCAGCAGGTCATGGCCGACGGGGTCTACAACCACCTGCTGGTCTCCCGGCCGACCTTCCCGATGGGGAAGGACATCGGCTACCTGCCGGGGTCGGTCGAGGAGAAGCTCAACCCGTGGATGCAGCCCATCTACGACAACCTGGCGCTGCTGCTCGAGAGCGACGGCGGCCGGGGTGGCCGCGGCGGGCGGACGGTCGAGGATCTGGTGCGGCGCGGGATCCTCGCCGTGGAGCCCCTGACCCACATCCGGGGCCGCTCGATCCCGCAGCGGTTCATGCTGGTCGACGAGGCTCAGAACCTGACGCCGCTCGAGGTCAAGACGATCCTGACCCGGGTCGGCGAGAGGACCAAGCTCGTCCTGACCGGGGACCCGTGGCAGATCGACACTCCCTACATCGATTCGTCCTCGAACGGCTTCAACCACGTCGTCCACCACTTCGCCGACGTTCCGCTCGCCGCCCATGTACAGCTCGTAAAGGGCGAGCGGTCGAAGCTCGCCGAGTACGCGGCCAATCTCCTCTAGGCCGCACGG
>DATEDS010000160.1:0-9585 GCA_035281565.1 Gemmatimonadota bacterium | reverse complement strand
TCGCTCTGTCTGTGAGATCCATGAGCGCGGAGACTTCGGCGCGGCTTCGATCGCGTGATTAATCACGGACGAAGCGGGGCCGCAACTGCCGCGTCAAGGTCTTGGCTTCACGGTCCGAACACGCTCCCGTGCGGCCGCGCGGCACCGGTCGCGCCGTGGGGCCACCCGGTGCGCCCGAAGTCGACCCCCGGCCGCTCCGCTCCGGCGTCGCGGAAGCGCTCGTCCACCGCGAGCTCGCCGGTCTCCCGATCCACCGTAAGCACGATGACCCGCGGCTCGCCGTCGCCGCGGTCGGCGACCACGATCCGCCCGCCTGCGGAATCGAGCGCGAGCCAGTGGGGGAAGTTGCGGGGGCCGAGCGTGATCCGCGAGACCTCGCGCGGGCGGGACGGGTCGGACACGTCGAGCGCCACGACCGCGTGCGCCGAGGGCACGGACTGGATCCAGAAATCCCCCAGGACCACGGGCACCGCGCAGCCCCCGCCTTCGAAGGCATGGACGAACTCGGCGTCGGGCGCCCCGGAGGCGAGACCGGTGATGCGATACAGCCCGCACGTGAAGGTCGAGACCAGGACGGTCCGGCCGTCCGACAGCAGGCGAGGCTCGCCCGGCTGCTCGTTCCCGCCGCCTCCCGGCCCCGGGGGGAGGTCGATCGTGGCCACGACCGAGAGGTCCGAGAGCCGCCATACCTGCACGACGCGTGTCCGGCCCCGGCGGCCGCCCCGGAATCCCATGTCTTCGCCCATGTCGTAGGAAGTGACGACGATCCGGTCCAGGTCGGGCACGATCGCCAGGCTGTAGGGGCGGAGGAGGGCGCCGGGGGCCGCCGGGTCGGCCGCGCTCCCCGAGCGGATCACCTCGCCGTCCCCGGTCAGCTCGACCAGCCCGCCGGGGTCCACGTTCCGCTCGCCATGCCCCTGGAAGGTGGCCAGCACGTTCCCGTTCGGGAGCCGTTCGTAGCTGTGGGGGTAGCTGAGACCCGCGACCCCGGCGAAGGACCCCAGGAGCCGTGGCGACTCGGGAGCCGAGAGGTCGAAGCGGAAGGTCTCGCCGGCCATGAACCCGTTGGCGAGGAGTTGCCGGCTCTCCGGCATCCGGTGTTCGGTGTGATGGGGCCAGGTCCCCGTCCGGCCGACCGGGACGGTGGCGACGACGCGGCCATAGCCGGAACTCGGGGGGTCGGCATCCAGGACGGCCAGGAAGTCGGGGTCGGCCCCGTCGGCGTCGCCGGCCCAGACGTGGAGGTGTCGGTAGGGTTCAGGGTCCGCGGCGGCCACGCCCTCGGGTGCGGACCGGTCGGCGCCTGCCGCCGGGTCGCGCGCGGCCCCGTCGTCACCGCAGGCCGCCATCCACAACGCGGCCGCGGCCGCCAGGGGACGTGTCGAGCGGACCATGCCCGCGTAAGATGAGCGTCCCATGAGCATGGCGCACGTCCTTCCGCTCGCCCTCGCGTCGTGGCTGACCGCCTGCGGCGGAGACGGCGGAGCCAACGAGCCGACCCCGCCCGACGACCCGGGCCCCGACCCCGAGCCGACCCTCGTCGAGGTCGCCGATGGGCTCGCTTTCCCCGTTCACCTGACCTCGCCGGCCGGCGATCCGCGCCTGTTCGTGGTCGAAAAATCGGGGGCGATCCGGGTGATCCGCGACGGTCAGGTCCTCCAGACGCCGTTCCTGGATCTCCGGGGCGAGGTCTCCGGCGGCTCCGAGCAGGGCCTTCTGTCGCTCGCGTTCCACCCCGACTACGCATCGAACGGTCGCTTCTTCGTCGACTACACGGACCTGTCCGGTGACACACAGGTCGTGGAGTACCGGGCCTCGGCCGGTTCCGACGTGGCGGATCCGGCCCCGGTCCAAACGATCCTCTCCGTCGACCAGCCATTCGCCAACCACAACGGCGGGCTCCTCGTCTTCGGTCCCGACGGCATGCTCTACGTCGGGCTCGGCGACGGCGGCTCGGGGGGCGACCCCCAGGGCAATGGCCAGGACCGGGGTGCCCTGCTCGGCAAGATCCTGAGGATCGACGTCGATGCCGGGATGCCGTACGCGATCCCTCCGGACAACCCGTTCGTCGGCCAGGCCGGGGCCCGCGGCGAGATCTGGGCCTGGGGGCTCCGCAATCCATGGCGCTTCTCCTTCGACCGCGAGACGGACGAGCTGTTCATCGCGGACGTCGGCCAGAACGACCTCGAGGAGGTGAACGCTCGGCCGGGGGACGAGGGCGGGGTCAACTACGGCTGGAACGTCATGGAGGGGACCGAGTGCTTCCGGGACGACGATTGCGACCCGACCGGCCTCACCCTGCCCGTGGTCGAGTACGATCACGGCGAAGGGTGCTCGGTGACGGGCGGGTTCGTCTATCGCGGGACGGCCCTGCCGGAGCTTCGCGGGCACTACTTCTACAGCGACTTCTGCAGCGGTTTCGTCAGGAGCTTTCGCCTGGTCGGCGGGGCCGCGGCCGAGGAGCGGAACTGGCCCGAGCTCGAGCCGGGCGGAAGCATCTCCTCGTTTGGCGAGGACGCGGACGGCGAGCTGTACCTGCTGACCCGCGAGGGGTCGGTCCACAGGATCACGCCTAGCTCGTAGGATCTGGCACGGAGTTTGCCCCCATAGGGCGGGACGGATTCCCCCGTCCCAAGGCCCTGATGATCGCGACAACCCCACGTCGGCTACCGCCAGCCTTCCTACCGCTGCTCCTGATCACGGGCGGGTGCGCGCTCGTCTTCGCCAACACGCTCCACAACGGCTTCCACCTCGACGACCACTATCGGATCCTCGACAACCCCGAGATCCGCCACGTCCAGCCGATCGGGCGACACTTCCTCGACCCCTCGACCATCTCCGGCACGCGCGGCATCTCCGAGAGCCGGCTCCATCAGCTGGCGCAGTACCGACCCCTCCTGCCGCTGTCGCTCTCGCTGAACTACGCGATCGGCGGCTACGACGTGACGGGGTATCACGTAGTGAACGTGGTGCTGCACGGGATCGCGGCGCTCCTCGTGTACCTGCTTCTCCTCGAGGCGCTTCGGGCTCGGGCCCCGGCCCGCCGGACCGCGTTCCGGGAAGCGCGCGACCCGCGACCGATCGCCCTCTTCTCGGCCCTGACCTTCGCGCTCCACCCGGTCTCGGGGATCCCCGTCAACTACATCCTGGCCCGCGACCTGCTTCTCATGCAGGTCTTCCTGACGGGTTCGCTGCTGCAGTACCTGAGGATGCGGCGAAGGGGCTGGTCTCCGGCCGGATGGGCGGGCTGCCTGGCGCTCCTCGTGCTGGCCCTCATGTCCAAGTCCACCGCCGCGGCGGTGCCCCTCGTCGTCCTGGTCTTCGAAGGCACGCTCGGCCGGGAGCGTTGGTGCTCGGTTCTCCCCTGGCGCCGGTCGGCGCCGTTCGCCCTGGCCGTGGTCGCCTTCTACGCCGGCGTGGCCCGGCTCCTCGACTTCTCCGAGCTCGCCCGAGTCCAGACCCAGGGCGCGGTCCTATGGCGCTATCCGCTGACCCAGGCCCGGGTCCATGTCGAACACTACCTGTCCAACTTCGTCTGGCCGTTCCCAATCCGGATGGCGGCGTGGGTGGATCCCGCACAGGGGCTCCTCGAGCCCGGTGTTCTAGGCGGTCTCGCCGTCGCCGCGCTGAGCCTGGGGTTCGCCTGGCGCGTGCGGCGACGGATGCCGGCGGTCGCCTTCGGGATCCTGGCCTACTCGGCGCTCATGCTCCCCGAGTCGTCGATCGTTCCCCTGCATCACGCGGCGGTCCACTATCGGCCCTATCCCGCCAGCCCCTTTCTCTTCCTGGCGGTGGCCGCATTCCTGATCCAGATCCTCGGTCCGCGGCGAGCGATGGCCGTCGGGTGCGTGGCGATCGCCTGGTTCGCCTCGAACTCGGTCGTCCTCAACCGCACGTGGCGGACAGACGAGACCTTGTGGGCCCACAGCGTCCGCCACGGCGCCGAGCCCCTGGGCCACATGAACTTCGCGATGAGCCTTTCCGACCGCCGGGACCCACGGGTCCGGCAGCATCTCGAGGAAGCGCTCCGTGGCAGCCCGAACTACATCCTGGCCCACGTCAACCTGGGCTTGCTCGACCTGGACGAGGGACGACTCGAGGAGGGGATCACCCGGCTCGAGCGCGCCGCGATGCTGGACCCCGGGCAGGCGGAGCCACACTACTGGCTGGCGATCGCGTATACGAGGCTTGGTCGGGATGCCGAAGCCGCCCTGGCGAGCGGGCGCGCGGCGGGGATCGATCCGAAGAACCTGCGTTACCTGTACAAGGCGGGCGTGGACGCCTCGGCGATCGGGGATCATCGGGCGGCGCTCGAGCTCGCTCGCCGGGTCACGGCAATCGACCCGGAATTCGCGGAAACGGGGTTCCTCGAAGCGTACTCCCTTCAGATGCTGGGCCGCCTGGACGAGGCGATCCCCGTCTACCGCGCGTTCCTCGAGAGCCATCCCGATCACGCACAGGTACGGTTCAACCTCGGCCATGCCTTCATGTCGATCGGGAACTGCGAGGCCGCGATCCCGCAGCTCGCGCGGAGCATCGAGCTCGCGCCGAACCCGTCCGCCTCGACGTATCTCGAAAGATGTCGAGGCGAGCTCGAGGAGATCCATGTCGCCACGCGCACGGCCGCACGGGCGGTGGAGGGTTCATGAGACCGGGACGAGCTCGCTCGCGAGTGCTAGGCGCGGGTCTCCTGCTGTCGCTCCTGCTCCTGGGGACCGGCTGCGGTCGGAGATCGGGCCAGGATCCGGTGGGGCCCGTGCCCGGTCCGCCGGCACCCGTCTTCGAATACGTCCAGCGGATGATCGACGATCCGTGGTTCGCCGAATCTCTCCCCGGTGGACTGACGGACGGACCGGCTCTGGTCCCGATCCGGGAGGCGCTGGAAACCGAGCTTCGGTTCGCGGTCGAGTCGAGGAGCCTGACCCGTCTGGAGGCCGCGCTGAGGGACCTCGAGGACGGGACGGCCCTGTACCGGGCACGGCCCGGCTTCGACCCGTCCGATGGCCCCTCTCTCGCCGCGTTCGAGCTCTTCGTCCTGCAGGCGCGCGCGATCCGGGACGGCCGAGTGTCCTGGTCCCCGGCACCGATACTCAGGCGGGACGGCGGATGAGAAGTCACCTCACACGCCTGCTCGTCACCCTGATGCTGGGCCTCATCCTGCCCGGCGCAGCGCGCGCCCAGGAGGCCGACGACGGGGTCGCCGATGGCGAGTCTATCGAGGGTTGCTACCAGACGCCGAGCGGAATCGTGTACGTGGTCGGCGAGAGCGAGGTCCCCGGCGAGTGCCTGCCCGGCCACCCGTCGCTCCCGCTCGGCGCCGAGGGACCCGTCGGCCCCACCGGTCCGCCCGGCCCGTCAGGGCCGACCGGACCCGCCGGGGGAGCGGGCGGTCCCGGGCCACCGGGTCCGTCCGGCCCCAGCGGCGCCGTGGGTCCCGCAGGTCCGCCCGGCCCGGAAGGTCAAGCCGGACCCGAAGGCCCCGAAGGCCCCGAAGGCCCCAGCGGTCCCAGCGGACCCGCCGGCCCTCCGGGTGATGAGGGACCTCCGGGTCCGGAGGGACCGACCGGTCCCGAAGGTCTCCAGGGTCCGGCCGGACCGATGGGACCGCAAGGCGCGGAAGGACCTTCTGGTCCTGAGGGTCCCGCCGGCGCTGAAGGTCCCACCGGTCCTGCCGGCGCGGAGGGTCCGGTCGGTCCTGAGGGTCCCACCGGCCCCGAGGGCCCGACCGGTCCCGAGGGTCCCACCGGTGCTGAAGGTCCGACCGGGCCACAGGGTGAACAAGGGCTGACCGGCCCCGCAGGACCCGAGGGTCCGACGGGTCCGACCGGCCCTGAGGGTACGGAAGGTCCAACCGGCGCTGAAGGTCCAACCGGTCCCGAGGGTCCAAGCGGCCCGGCGGGTGCGGAAGGCCCGACCGGTCCTGAAGGGCCGAGCGGTCCGACCGGACCGCAGGGTGAACAAGGGCTGACCGGCGCCGCAGGTCCCGAGGGTCCTGAAGGTCCAACCGGTCCCGAGGGTCCGAGCGGTGCGGAGGGCCCGACCGGTCCTGAAGGGCCCACGGGCCCGACCGGACCACAGGGTGAACAAGGATTGACGGGCCCCGCAGGGCCCACGGGTCCGACCGGCCCTGAGGGTCCGGAAGGTCCAACCGGCGCCGAGGGTCCGACCGGTCCCGAGGGTCCGAGCGGCCCGGCCGGTGCAGAGGGCCCGACCGGTCCTGAAGGGCCTACGGGTCCGACCGGACCACAGGGTGAACAAGGACTGACCGGCCCAACAGGACCCGAGGGTCCCACCGGTCCGACCGGTCCCGAGGGTCCAACCGGACCGACCGGTCCCGAGGGTCCAACCGGTCCGACCGGTCCTATGCCGGCCTACCGCGCCGGAACCGCGACGATCTCCAATGGAGACAGCTCGACGTCGGTGACGTTCACCTCCTCCATGCCGAGCGCGGATTATCGGGTGAGCGTGACGGTCACGAACGGGAGCGGGTACGCGGCTCTACTGACCGATTGCACCTACTTCAACGTCACTGCGAAGACGGCTCTCGGCTTCACGATCCAGCACCGGCTCTGCCTATCCGGTGACACGTCGGCGGTGGATGCCGCCGCGACCCTCGACTGGATCGCGGTCGCCAGCCAGTAGGCGGGGGCGGGCGCCGGCGCTACGCTCGGGGCGTCTCGCTTGCGAGCAACGTCATGAGATCATCGACCTGCTTGAACCCCACCTCGAGCAGGAAGTCCGGATTCCGGCCGTAGCTCTTCATTCCCAGCGTGAAGAACCCGGGCTCGGGGTGGAGTAGGGTGGACGCGTCGAGGTCGCGGCCCGCCTGCAGGCAGTCCGCGTCCTCCCCCGCGCGCGCCAGGAGCGCGGCCGCCAGCGGGTATGTCCCCTCCGTCGCCCAGCAGGTCTGGACCTGGAGCTCGCGGGCGACATCGGAATCCGGCCGGTAGCCGACCAGGGCGAGGACGCGGTCCACCTCCAGCGATCGCTCGCCTCCCGGACCGCCCATCGTCACGCGATAGCCGAAACCGGCCTCGTGGAGCGCATCCACCTGGGTCCCCGGGAGCCGCTCGAGCCAATCCTCGCCGTCTTCGGCAACGCGGTTGGCCGCTTCGGCGACCCGCGCGCGCTCGGCGAGCGGATCGGCCATCACCTCGGGGACTGGGCGCCGCTCCTCCGAGCGGGTCACCCAGACGACGCGCGTTCGCGGAACCTTCGAGGCGAGGGCCTCCAGGGCGACGATCGCGGTGGCCGCCGAGTGGCCGGCGCCGACGACCAGGGTCCGTCGCCCCGCGAAGGCGGCCCGGTGACGCCCCGCGAGATCCGGGATCCGGTGCTCGATCCCGCGCACGGACAGCTCGCCGACGGCCGGGATCCCGCCCGGTCCAAGCCGGTTCGGGGTCGCGAAGGTTCCCGTCGCATCGACGACCACGTCGGCCTCCTCGACCCGCTCGCCAGCGTCATCCCTCAGGAGAACCCTGAAACGGGGGCGGCGTCGGGCGTCGGAGGCGATCGCGTCACCCTTCAGGAGCCGGCCTCGCGAGACCCCGACCGCCTCGCTACCGAGGTGGACGCGCCCCGCCAGGAGCGGGGTCGCCGCGAGGGGCTCCAGGTAGCGGGCCACGTACTCGGCGCCGGTCGGGAGATCGTCCGGGTCGATGTCGTCGAGACCGACGGCGGACCGGCCCGCCGCCGAGACGTTCATCCGCCAGGGGGAGAACATCCGCACGTGGCCCCAGCGACGGACGCTCTCGCCGACCCGACCCGACTCGTAGGCTTCGGCGTCCCACCCCGATTCCCGGGCCCGAAGAACGCACTCGAGCCCGATCGGTCCGGCCCCCAGGACGATCATGCGTGGCGCGCGGGTCAAGATCCCTTCCTTGCGGCGGAGACGATCCGGCGGATAAGGTAGCCCGGACCGCCAGGCGGTCCATTCCGCCCGGGCGGCGGGGACGCTGCAACCTTCACGCGGGAGCTGTAGATGGTCGACGCCGAGCTCGTGCCCACCGAGAACGGACCCTACCACGTCAAGGGGGGCTTCAGGATCGTCCTGAGTGACGGCACCGAGCTGGAGACCGGCGAGGAGACCTGGCTCTGCCGCTGCGGACACTCGGGAATGAAGCCGTTCTGCGACGGGTCCCACAGAAAGGCCGCGTTCCAGTGTGGCAACGACGACATGCGGGGGAACACGGGCTAGCTCGGTGCGGTCGTCAGAGCGGGCGGTTGGCGAGTAGCTGCCGGTAGAGCTCCTCCGTCCGCCCGATCGTCCGCCGGACGTCGAAGTCGCGGACCTTGACCGCGGCCGCCTCGGCCAGCCGTCGGGCGAGCGCCCGATCGTCGAGGACGCGCACGACAGCGGCGGCCAGCGCGACCGCATCGCCGGGCGGAACGAGGAGCCCGGACCGCTCGTGGTCGATCATCTCGGGGATGCCGCCAGCCGCCGTCGAGACGACCGGAACGCCTGCCGCCATGGCGTCCAGGATGCTCGTCCCCAGCCCTTCCGTCCGCGAGGTCATTACGAACACGTCGGCCTGCGGGAGAAGCCCGCGCGCGCCCTCGACGTACCCCAGATAGCGGAGCCTCTCCGCGTGCCCGCGGCGCTCGGCGCGCGCGACCATCTCCTCGAAGAGCCCGCCCGTACCCAGTACGACCCACCGCGCGTCAGGCCGACGCTCGAAGAGGAGCCCGGCCGCCTCGATCAGCGTGGGATGGTCCTTGTAGGCCTCGGTGGAGGCGATCGTGATGACGAGCGGGACTCCCGCCGGGGCTCCCGCACGCGTCCGGAGGTCGGGCCCCTCCGGCGGGGGCGTCTCGATCGGGATCCCGGAGCGGATCACGGTGACGTGTTCGTCCGGGACTCCGTCCTCGACCAGCACCTCCCTGACGCGGTCGCTGATCGCGATCACGTGGTCGGGCCCGCGCGCGTACTTCCATCGGGAAAAGCGGTTCCCCCGGATGTGGAAGTCGACCCGCCGGTGGGCGACGACGAGCGGGCGCGGCCGGACGAGCCGGGCCGCCAGAACGGCCGGCGTCAGACTGTGGGGGTCGTGGGTATGGATCACCTCTGGGGCGTGGCGGGCGATCATCCGGCGCAGGGCGAGGGTGGCGCGCGGATCGGCCTCGCCCCGGAACGGATGGGATAGGACTTCGAATCCCTCGCCTCCGGCGCGCCGCGCGAGCGGACTTCCGGGCCGGGTCACGATCCATTGACGATGGCCTCGCTCGCGGAGCCCCAGGGCCAGCAGCCAGAGCTGGTTCTGCCCGCCCGCCCAGATCCTGCGGACGTCGCAGTGGAAGATCCTCAACGCGCCTCCCGGGGCGCCATCGGCAGACGGAGCGCGCCCGGCCTCCGACCGAGAAGCCAGTCGCGGGCGGTTCGGAAGACGAGCTCCTCGTCGAGCCCGTCGATGCAGGCCCACGGGAAGAGCGGCGACCGGCAGTCCCGGCCGCCGCAGGGTGAGCAAGGGAGGCCCTCGACCCGGAGGATCACGGTCTCCGCCATCCACGGGAAGTATTCCGCCGGATCCGTCCCCCCGTAGAGGACGACGCTGGGGACTCCGTAGGCGGCGGCCAGGTGGGCGCCCA
>DATEDS010000159.1:0-10321 GCA_035281565.1 Gemmatimonadota bacterium | reverse complement strand
GGCGCGTCGAAGTCGACGGTCGCCAGCCCGTCGCTCTCCACGACGTAATCGAAGGCGGACCCCATCAGCGCGCGAACACGATCGCCCCGCCCTGGCCGCCACCCACGCAGAGCGTGGCCAGGCCGACGCCGGCGTCGCGCCGACCCATCTCGAGGAGGAGCGTCAGGGCGAGGCGCGCGCCGGTGGCGGCGATCGGATGGCCGAGGGCGATCGCCCCTCCGTTCACGTTCAGGATCTCCGGTCGGATCTCGCCGATCGGGTCGGTTCGCCCGAGCGTTGTCGCGGCCCATTCTCGTGACGGGAACACCTCCATGTTCGCGAGCACGACCGCGGCGAACGCCTCGTTCAGCTCGATCAGCTCCATGTCCCGGAGCGACATGCCGGCGCGGGCCAGGGCGACCGGGGTGGCCACCGCCGGTCCGAGCCCCATGCGCCGCGGATCCAGTCCCGCGTAGGCGAACGCGAGCACCCGGCCCAGCGGGCGGTACCCCAGTGCCCGCGCGCGTTCCTCCTCCATCACCAGGAGCGCCGCCGCCCCGTCGGTCACCATCGAGGCGTTCCCGGCGGTGACCGTTCCGCCGTGGCGATCGAAGACGGGGGGAAGCTTGGCCAGCGCCTCCAGCGACTGGTTCGGGCGGTAGCCCACGTCCTCCACGACCACGTCCTCGTAGGCCGGCGGCACGAAGACCGGCACGACCTCGTCGGCGAATCGGCCCTCCGCCCAGGCCGCGGTCGCGCGCTGGTGGGAGCGCAGCGCGTACTCGTCCTGCGCCCGGCGCGAGATCGAGAGATCCCGGGCCAGCACCTCCGCGGTCTCGCCCATGTTCAGGCCGCACACCGGGTCGGTCAGGCCCTCGGCCAGCGCCACCACCGGCTTGAGGTGCCCCGGTCGGAGCTGGGCCGCCGCGGTGACCTTCCCCGGGATCGACCGGGCGCGCGAGAGGTCCGCCATCACGTCCGCGAACTCGTCGGGGAAGTGGAGCGGGACGTTCGACATCGATTCCACCCCGCCCGCGACCACGATGTCCGACTGTCCGAGGACGATCTGGTTGTACGCGTCGGTGATCGCCTGGAACCCGGAAGCGCAGTTGCGGGCCACCGAGAACGCCGGCACCCGGTCGGGAATCCCCGCTTCCAGGGCGGCGACACGGGCGATGTTGGGGGCGTCGGCGGGAGGCGCCGCGTTCCCGAGAATGACCTCGTCGATGGACGACGGATCGATCTCGGTCCGCTCCAGGAGCTCGCGGACGGCCGCGCGGGCCAGCTCCGCGGCGCCGACCCGCGTCAGCGCGGTGCCGACCTTGGCGAAGGGGGTGCGGACGCCGTCCACGACGACGACGCGTCGTGACGGGTTCCAGGGAGACGAGTCGATCATCGGTCGATCCAGGGCCCTCGGTTCCGGGACCGTCGAGCCCGCGAAGCCGTCCGGACGCGGCCTCTAGCTGTCGGAACCGTGCCGGGCGTTCAGAGGCGGATCACGGCCATCTTCGACGTCCTGCTAGAAGACGGGCTCGAGGTCGGCGGTCTCCGGTGACAGCTGCACGGTCAGCGCGCCCCCGCCGGCCTCGATCCGCTCGTTCCAGCGGTACTCCTGGCTGATCGAGCCCGGCACCGGGGCGTCGCCGAGGACCCACCACGTTCCGTTGGGGACGGTCACGGTGGCGGTCCCCTGCGGGTCCGTCTCCACGCGCTGGATCGGGCGCTCGGCGACGAGCAGGCTCTCCTGCTGGACGAACGCCTCCTCCGGCCAGGCCCGTTCCTCCCACTCGCTGCGCGCCTCACGATAGGCGTTGCGTTCCGAGGTGTAGTCGTCGGTGACGTTCTGGCAGGCGTCGAACCGCTGCTCCTCCCGCGCCACCAGCGCCTGATACCGTTCGAACGCCGCCCGGTAGGCGTCCGATGTCTGGCCCTCGCGATTGGCGATCTCGGTCGCCTGCTGCCGGACGGCTTCGATCGAGTCCCCCGTAACCCGGTACGACGCGCAAGCGTCCTGATAAACCTGCGCCAGCCCGCGGATGGAATCCGCCGACGGCGGTGGACCGGGATTGGACCCGACCTCGAGGACTGCGTAGAGCGAGTCGATGTCGTAGGGCAGGATATCGAGCTGAACGCCCGACAGCGGGACCGCCTCTCCTTCGGCGTTCTGGCCGACGGCCCGGATCGTCAATTCGGTCTCGGTGCTGCAAGCCACCGCCGTCATGAGCGCGATCGCCGCGGCGAGGGCACCTCGGAGAATCCCCACTCTCGACCTCCTGCTGGAAGTTGTCGCGGCGTAAGGTATCGGCGCCGCCGCGGCTTTACAATGTTCGGGGCCCGGAAGAGTGCGTCAGGCCGCGGCCTCGCCGCTCCCGCGCGGGACGACGCGCGCCCGGGTCGGCTCGACCGTGAAGCAGCGCCGCGCCACCTCCAGGACGTCGTCCGCCGTCACCTCCTCGATAGCGGCCAGCCAGCGGTCCCCGTAGTCGTGCCCGAGGCCGTCCACCTCGTAGCGCGCCAGCCGGCCCGCCTGCGCCATGTTCGTCTCCGCCGAGATCAGGTACGTGCCGCGCAGGTAGCGGCGCGCCGCGTCCAGCTCGTCGGCCGACACCGGTTCGTCCACGAACCGCGCGAACTCCCGCTCCAGGCCGACCGCCGCCTCATCCACTCGACGGGGGTCGGTGACGATATACGCCGCCACGTGGCCGCCCCCCGGCTGGTCGTCGTAGTAGGAGGAGACCTGGTACGCGAGCGAGCGCTTCTCCCTCAGCTCGATGAACAGGCGCGATGACATCGAGCCCCCGAGGATCGCCTCGAGCAACCGCGCCGCCGGATAGTCGTCGTGCCGGGCGTCGGGCGCCGGGAAGCCGTGCACCAGGTAGGCCGCCTCGCGATCCACCTCGAGCCGGCGCAGGCCGCCCCGCGGATGGGCCGGTCCGGGCCGCTCGGGCGCGGGCTCGAGCGGCGTCTCCCCCAACGCTTCCTCGAGGCGGTCCAAGAGGCGCTCGGGATCGAACCGGCCGGCAGCCGCCAGGACCGGCGGCGTTGGACGGTAGAAGCGACGGGCCGCGGCCACGACCGAGTCCCGGCCCAGTGCCCGGACCGTCTCACGGTACCCCAGCACGGGCTTGTGCAGCGGATGGTCGGCGAACATCTGCTCCCGGAACAGGTCGGTGGCGCGGGCGAGCGGCTGGTCCTCGCGGGCGTCGATGGCCCCCAGCGCGAGCTCGATCTCGGTGGCGACCTCCTCGGCGGGGAAGGTCGGCGCGGTCAGCACCTCGAGGAACAGCTCGAGCGCCCTCTCCCAGGTCGCGGCCGTGGCCTGGAGGCTCACGCTCCCCAGATGCCGCCCGCTGCCGCTGTCCAGGTCGGCCCCCAGCTCCGCCAGCGCTTCCTGAAGCTCGTGCGCCGACCGCCGCTCGGTCCCCCGGACCAGGGCGTTCTGCATGAGGTGGGAGACGCCGGCCTCGGCGTCCGACTCGTAGAGCGTGCCCATGGGCGCGAAGGCCCGCACGGCCACGATGTCGTTGGTCGTCAGAGGGCGGGCCAGGACGACGGTCCCCCCCGACAGGCGGTGGCGCTCGTGCTCAAGCGCCATCCGGGCCCACCCACGCGCGGACCGCCCGGTCCGGTCGTGCCAGCCGTTCGATGACCTGCGTGGCCGCCTCCGGGGTCACCCGGGCGATCCCGTCCAGGATCTCCCGGTAGCGTCCGGCGCTGCCATGGACGACCTCGAACTCGCCGAGCGTGCCGGTCGTCGCGGCGTTGGTCTCGTTGTCGAAGGCGAAGTCCGCCGCCAGCATCGTCTTGGCGCGTCCGATCTCGTCCGCGCCGAGTCCCCGCGCCGCCTCTTCGAGGACACGCGCGGTCTCCTCCTCGACCTCCCCACGCCGGTCCGGCGGGAGGACCGCCGAGATCCCGAGGACTCCGGCGCGGTCGAGGGCGTAGGTCCAGGCACCGACCGAGGTCACCAGGCGCCGCTCGTCGACGAGCCGCCGGTAGAGACGCGACGTCATCCCGTCCCCGATGGCGGTGACCGCCACCTCCAGCGCGCACGCCTCATCGAGGTCGGATCGGCCGGCCGTTCGGAAGCCCCATGCCATGTACCCCTGCGCGATGTCCATCGTGAGGGGCTCGACGTCGAGGGTGGCCGGCTCCGGAGCCGCCGTCGGGAGCGGCTCGTCCGATCGCTCCAGGTCGCCCAGCCGCTCCGCGACCGCGGCCAGCGCGAGGTCGGGATCCACGTCTCCCGCCATCGCCACCGCGAGCCGGTCCGACCGGTAGTGGCGCCGCCAGTAGTCGCGCATCACCGGGGCCGTGACCCGGTCCAGCGACTCCGGCGATCCCAGGACCTCGCGGGCGTAGGGACTGACCCCGAACAGATGCGCCGAGAGGGCCACGTAGAGCCTTCCCTGGGGCGAGTCGTTGCGGCGCCGGATCTCCTCCTTGATCACGCTCCGCTCGCGCTCCAGCTCCGCCTCCGGGAAGGAAGGGTACCGCAGATGGTCGGCGAGCAGGTCCAGCGCGATCTCGAAGTGCTCCGACGGCGTCACGATGTAGTAGTGGGTGAATTCCATCGACGTGGCGGCGTTGTTGTAGCCCCCCATCGACTTGACCAGGCGGTCCATGCTGCCCAGGGGGTACCGCTCGGTGCCCTTGAAGAACATGTGTTCGAGGAAGTGGGAGATGCCGACGTGCGCCTCCTCCTCGTGGAGGGCCCCGACCCCGAGCCAGCAATCCACGGCGACCAGCGGGGCGGAGCGGTTCTCGCGGATCAGGACACGGAGGCCGTTGGGGAGCTCGGCGCGCAGGAACGGCGCCGGGCTCGCGTCCCCCTTCCTACCGATGGTCTCGAGTGTGGTGCCCGCGGGGGACGCGATGGGAGGGTTCGATCTCGGAGTGATAATCACAAAGACCGCTCAAGATGCCCGAGATCAAGGCGCGCGACGAGGGCGAGCGAGGCGCACATGGAAGTGCGCCGCAGCGAAGCCCGAGGAAGCGCAACGCAGATATCGGGCATCTTCAGCGGTCGTCAGTCAGCGATTGCGTCGGGGAAGATGTATTTAAGGGGATCCACCGGCCGCCCCTTCTCGTGCACCTCGTAATGGACGTGGGGCGCGATCGAGAAGCCCGTCGAGCCCACCAGGGCGATCGCGTCCCCGCGCTCGACCCGCTGGCCGGCTTTCACGAGCAGCCGGGAGCAGTGGGAGTAGGTGGTGATCAGGCCATCGCCGTGGTCGATCTCGACGTAGTTGCCGTGTCCACTCTTCCACCCCGCTTCCGTCACCCGCCCTCCCGCGGTGGCGACGATCGGGTTCCCGCGCCGGGCCGAAATGTCGATCCCGTAATGCGGCCTGACCTCGTTGAACAGCGGGTGCCGACGGTGCATCGAGAAGGTGCTGGAGAGGAAACCGGAGGTGGGCCAGATCGAGGGGATGGCTTCGAGCCTGGCGTGGTTGGCGGCGATCGCGGCGCGGGCATCCTCGAAGCTGCTCGCCACCAGGTCGCTTCGCCGGAGCAGCATGTCCAGCGACGTCGAAACGTCGCGGACCCGGTTGTTGAGGACGCGGTCCGAGGAGATCTCGACCGCGTCGTCCAGAGACCCGGGACCGCCGACGCCCACCGCCTGGACCTCGACCGGGACCGGCGGGAGATCGGCCGCGAGCCGCAGCTCCTCCTCCCGATCCAGGAGCCGGTCGAGCTCCAGGCTCAGGCTCTCGACCCGGCCCTCGACCCGGCCCAGCTCGCCACGCAGCCGCTCGTTCTCGGTGGCCAGGTGTGTCGGACCGGCGCCCGGCAGGTGGCTCAGGGCGACCAGCCCCACGCCGAGCGTCAGGGTCATCGCCCCCGCCCCTAGGCTGAGCAGGGCTGCCAGACGGCTGCGCGTCAGTTGAAGGGATCGGACGTCGCGGTTCTCACCAGGAATGATCATGAGCGTATAGAAACGATCAGACACCGCTACGCCCCCCTAGACGTGGCCCGGAACGGCAGTCTTGCTTCCTAAATCATTCGCTTGAACGCTCTTGCGGTGCTTTGCGAGGTTCGAACGAGCCATTCTAACCGGACCCTCCCGGCCTGTCAACCAACCGTCCCGGCGCTGGGGGTTGCCCCCCGAGGTCCGCAAGATCGAGACCCCGGGGCTCGCCTCGGGGGACGGCGCTCTCAGAAGAGACGGATGCTGACGAACCCGAGCGGGTCCTCGCGAAAGGCCTCGACGGTTCGCCGGACGCGATCCTGGAGAACCCGCAGCTGGATCCAGAGTTCCTCGTCGTACAGCAGCCGCCCCAGGGTCCCCTCACCGCCATCGAGGCGCGACCGGAGGTCCTGCGCCTCGGCCTCCAGGTCGCTCAGGGCGGCCAGCAGCTCCTCCGGATCCCGCCACCGCTGACCGGCGCCCCCGCTCAGCGAGTCGATCGCCCGCACGTTGGCGCGGATGGCCCCGAGGTTCTCCTCCAGCACCGAGTCGCCCCGGACGCCGGCCACGATACCCTGCCCCTCGTCCAGGGCGTCGAGGAGGCTCTGCGACTGGTCGGCCAGCGATTCCAGCGAGCCGTACAGCGGCGAGCCCGTGTCCAGGAGCCGGGCCGCGGTGGCGTGTCCGTGGAACAGCTTGCCACGAATCTCCTCGACGTTCGCCGCCAGAACCTCGATCTCGGCCAGCGCGCGGCCGAGCTGCGCGGTCACGAGATCCAGGTCCACGCTCGGGATCTCCGTGATCGTGGAACCGGGCGGCAGGGGGCGCTCGCGGACGTCGCCGGCGGTGATCTTCACGTACCGCTCGCCGCCCATCCCGAGGGTCGCGAGCTGGGCCCGCGAGGTCGGGGTGATGTAGGGCTGGAACCGATCGTGGACGCCCAGCTGGAGCCGGATGTTGGCCGGCTGAGCGGGCAGGCCCGTGGCCGGCTGGAGCCGCCCGCCCACCACCGTGCTCGGCTGCTCGAGCGGGGGCACGATGACGAGGTCGACGACCTCGCCGGCCGGCATCCCCGCCACCCGCACGAACGATCCGGCGCGGATTCCCCCCGCCTCGTCGAGCTCCACGAAATACGGCACGACGTCCGGGGCGAAGGGGCCGCGGGTCGAGCCGAGGAGGAGGACCCCGAACACGGCCGCGGCGACGACCGCGGTCACCAGGATCCCGAGCTTCAGCTCGCCCCACGCGGGCTCGGCGCGGCTCGGCATCGGCCTAGGTCGCCGCCGCGGGCTCGATCCGCCGGTAGATCGGCGCGCCCGATCTCACCCGGTGGCCGTCGAGGACGCCCCACCGCAGCTGCTCGCCCCGCGGGACCTCGGTCTGGCCCAGGTCGGCCAGAAGCCGCTGGGCGAGCTCGGGAGCCACCGGCCACAGCAGGGCAGTCGACAGCCTGAGCGCCTCGGCCGCGTGGAGGAGGATCGCCCCCACCTCGGCCCGCTCCTCCGGCTCCCGCGCCCGAGCCCACGGCGCCTGCCCCTCGAGGTAGTCGTTGATCGCCGACACCAGGCCCAGGATCCGCTCCAGGGCGGTGTGGATCCGCCACTGTTCCCACACCTCCGACACCGACCCCTCGGCCCCGTCGGCGACGAGCCGCTCGGCCAGCTCCCGGAGGGCCGCCTCGTTGGCGCGTCCGGCGGCCTCGGGGCGCGGCGGCAGCCGACCGTCGAGCCACCGCTCGGCCATCTTGGTGATCCGCGAGTGGAGGTTCCCGAGGTCGTTGGCCAGGTCGGCGTTCAGTCGCCGGACGATCGAGTCGTGGGAGAACGAGCTGTCCTGCCCGAGCTTCATTTCGCGCAGCAGGTAGTAGCGCAGGCCGTCGACGCCGAACTCCGGCACCAGTTCCTCCGGCCGTACCACGTTCCCCACCGACTTGGACATCTTCGATCCCTGCCAGATCCACCAGCCGTGGGCCAGGATCTGGCGCGGCAGGGACCAGCCGAGGGCCATCAGCAGCGTGATCCAGTAGACGGAGTGGGTGGTCAGGATGTCCTTGCCGATCAGATGGACGTCCGCCGGATGCTCGTTCCACGCCGCGATCGCCCGCCGGGCGTCGGCCTCCGGGTCCCCCCCGGGGTCCACCGTCCCGGTGACGTAGTTCAGCAGCGCGTCGACCCAGACGTAGATGACGAAGGCGTCATCCCATGGCACCGGGATTCCCCACGACAGCCGCTCGCGCGGCCGGGTGATGCACAGGTCCCCGAGCGGCTCCCGCAGGAAGCCCAGGATCTCGTTGGCGCGCGTCTCCGGATGGATGAAGCCGGGATGGCTCCGGACGTGCTCGACCAGCGCTTCCTGGAACGAACTCATCCGGAAGAACCAGTTCCGCTCCGCGATCTCCTCGACCGGCTTCCCGCACGCCGGGCAGCGCCCTTCCACGAGGTCCTTCTCCGTCCAGTAGCGCTCGTCGGAAACGCAGTACCAGCCGCGGTAGACGTCCTCGTAGAGGAGGGACCGTCCCTCGCGATCGACGCCCTGCTTCAGGGCCAACAGCGCCTCGCGGACCACCGCGGCGTGGTCGGCGTCGGTGGTCCGGATGAACCGGTCGTACCGGATCTCGAGCCGGTCCCAGGTCGCCTTCCAGGACGGCGCCAGCTCGTCGACGTGGGTCCGGGGATCGATCCCCCGCCGCCCCGCGGCCGCGGCGACGCTCGCCCCGTGCTCGTCGGTCCCGGTCAGGAACCTGACGTCGTATCCGGTCATCCGCCGACGGCGCGCGATCACGTCGGCCAGGATCGTGGTGTAGGCGTGCCCGATGTGGGGGCGGTCGTTGACGTAGTAGATCGGCGTCGTGAGGTAATAGCGGTCGGCCATCACCGGGAATCTAGCAGCCCCCGCCCCCGCGCAGGGCCCGGAGGGCGGTCCAGTAGAGGAGCGTGGGGGTCATGTTCTGCCACACGTCCTCCCGCGCCGCCACCAGCCCGCGCACCGCCGCCGCGAGCCCGACCGGGCCCAGCCGCACGGCGCCCGGGGCGGCGGTTCCCGCCCCGGTGCGGTCCGCCTTCGGGTCCCCTTCCCCGGCGACCGCCGCGGCCAGCGCGTCCTCGGCCATCCCGAGCAGGAACTCGAAGACGTGCTCGTGCTGCTCGCGGACCCGCGGCAGCTCGGTCTCGAGCAGGAAGGCGTACAGGCTCCGTTCCGGATCGATGCCGACCTCGAAGAGCTCGGCCGCCAGCTCGCGAAGGGCGAGGATCGCCGGGTCGGCGAGGGCCAGCGCGCGACCGGGGCGACCGTCCGCCAGCCCGGCCAACGCCTCGGCCTCGGCAGGCGGCAGCCCGAGCCGGCGGTCGATGAACGCCCGGACCTCCGTCTCGGCGACGGGGGCGAACGCGAGCGACTGGACCCGGCTGTGGATCGTGTCGGGAAGGACGTCCGGCCGGGACGCGGTGAGGACGAAGCGGGTCCGGGGCGGGACCTCCTCGAGCAGCTTCATCAGCATCCCGGTCGGCTCGTCGCCGGGCGGGTGCTGGTCCACGTCGCCCAGCAGGAACAGCTGCTCCTCGGCCTCGTAGGGAGGCCGTCCTGCCGCCCGGCGGACCGCGTGGAAGTCCTCCATCCGGAACGACACCGGATGGTCGTAGGCGGCCGGCTCGGCGGGCTCGCCGGCCCGCCGCGCCAGGTCTGCGGCCCGCGCCTCGTCGCCATAGTGGACGCCGGCCGGACGGGGGAAGTACCAGTGGACGTCCGGGTGGACGTTGCGGGCGATCCTGCTGCACGCGGAGCACACCCCGCACGGACGCGGCGCCTCGGAACGGCATGCGAGGCGCTGGGCAAGCCACCGGGCGGCGGTCTGCTTGCCGACGCCCGGCGGCCCGTGGAACAGGAGCGCAGCGCCGAGCCGGCCCCGCGCGATGGCGGTCTCGAGCGCCGCCCGCAGGGACTCGTGCCCGTAGAGGCGGATGGCCGCGGTCATCGCCGGCCCCGGCTGCTCAGCGGTCACGGAGCCACTGGATCGGGTCCACCGCCCGTCCCTCCCGGCGGATCTCGAAGTGGAGCCGCGGCCCGACGAGGCTGCCCGACTCCCCGACCGTCCCGACCACCGCCCCCTTGGCCACCCGCTGGCCGACCCCGGCAGCGGCCCGCTCGAGGTGGGCGTAGATCGAATAGTAGCCGCCATCATGGTCGAGAATCAGCATGAGCCCGTAGCCGCCGTTCCAGTCGGCGTAGACGACCTCGCCCGCCCCGACCGCGCGTACGGGGGTGCCCCGAGGGGCCGCGATGTCGATGCCGTTGTTGACGACCTCGGTCCGGTACACCGGATGGACGGCGCGACCGAAGCGGGCCACGATCTCCCCGTCGACCGGCCAGTCCAGGTTGCCCAGGTCCCCGGTCAGGGTCGACGTCCGGGGGGCCGCCGCCGGTGCGCCGCCGGCC
>DATEDS010000158.1:0-2263 GCA_035281565.1 Gemmatimonadota bacterium | reverse complement strand
CGTCCTCGTGGGCGATCTCGACTGTGACCTCGCAGTAGCCGCGGCCGTCGGGCTGGCAGCGGACGGCGAGGAGCCGGATCCGGTCGGTGTCGTCGGTCGGGTACTGGGGCGGCTCGTCGGCGCCGCCGCGGGTCAGGTCCTCGTCGGCCAGGGTGTAGCCGGGAGTCTGGCCGTTCGAGCGGCCGTTCATGACCCGGATCGCCTTGTGGTCGATCCGAAGGCCGAGCCCGCTCATGAGTGCGGACTCGATGTCCCGGATGACCCGGGCCGTCGACCGGCTCTCGGCGATCCGCACCTCGACGGAGTCGATCGAACCGTCGGGGGCGATTCGCACGTCCACGGCCTCGACGCCCCGGATCATGCGCAGGAGTTCTCGGATTTCTGTCGCGGACACGGCCATCCTCAGGACCCGGTGACT
The DNA here is from genome assembly GCA_035281565.1 of Gemmatimonadota bacterium. Taxonomy (GTDB): domain Bacteria; phylum Gemmatimonadota; class Gemmatimonadetes; order JACCXV01; family JAHWKZ01; genus DASRVA01. The sequence continues at coordinate 1,845 of DATEDS010000158.1, read as the reverse complement.
ACAGAGGTGGTAGCAATGTCAAGCATCATACCATACCACCTTAAAGCTGGTTGTCAACTGGCGAGGGGGATCTTCTACGCCCATTGTCAGATGGCGACGCGAGAAATAGTGAGCCGAGGACAGGGGTCCGCGCTGGCCTGTGCGGGGGACGACCGGTCGCACGGTGGTTTAACGCAAGTCTCGTTCCGCACGCGCCGGAGCGTGCGAGGCGGCCGGCCGGCCGGCGGCCGGGTCGGCCAGGGTGCAAGGCGAAGTCGTGGATTGCGGGAGCGGTGGCTCCCGGCCGGGAGGCTCCTGTCCTTCCCCGAGGGGCTAGCGCCACCCCCGGACGGAAAGAGCGTCGGCACGGCGGGTCAGCAGAGCCGGACGTTGATGCTGCACACGTGAGTCGGCTCCAGGTCTCGGTCTTCCTCCGCAGGGCCTGTGATCGTGTCGGCGCTGCAGGCTGCGAGCAGCGTCGCGACGAGTGTGAGAGCGAGAACGAACGGCTTCATGCGGCTCCTCCTTGGGCTGGCCTGGCCGCCCCCGGACCGCTTGTGCGGTCGGCGACCTGCAAGTACAATGGACGAATGTGGATAGTGGCCGTTACCAAAGTGTTATCCAGTATGCTGGTAACGGTCCCGGACCCCATCGCCCCGGGTTCTCCGTGATCGAGCTCCGGACACTGGGCGGCCTGCGGCTAGAGGACGGCCGCGGCCGCGACCTCTGCGGGCAGCTCCAACCCAAGCGTCTGGCACTCCTGATCTACCTGGCGCAAGCACCGCGCCGTTTTCACCGCCGGGACTCGCTGCTGGCGCTCTTCTGGCCCGAGCTCGACTCCTCCGGCGGGCGCAACGCGCTTCGCCAGTCCCTCTACGCGCTCCGCCACAGCCTCGGCAACGGGGCCCTGATCGCCCGCGGCTACGAAGAGGTGGCGATCTCCGAGCAGGTGTGGTCGGACGTGGTCGGCTTCGAGTCGGCCCTGGCGTCCGGCCATCCCGAGCGCGCGCTCGAGCTCTACGGGGGCGAATTCCTCGAGGGGCTCCACGTCCAGAACGTCGCCGCGCAGTTCGAGCACTGGCTGGACGACGAGCGCCACCGGCTGCGGAACGAGGCCGTCCGGGCCGCCCTCGAGCTGCGGGACCGCGAGGAGGCGGCCGGGAACATCCCCGCCGCCGTCGACTGGGCGCGCGCGGCCTGCCGGCTCGACCCGGACAACGAAGGCATCCTCGGGGGTCTCATCGATCTCCTCGACAGGGCCGGGGACCGGGCCGGGGCGCTCCGGGCCTTCGAGGCGTTCGCCGAGCGGACCCGTGCGGAATACGACATCGGCCCGTCGGAGGAGACCCAGGCCCTGATCGAGGCGGTCAAGGCGCGCGGGGAGCCGGCGGAGTCCCCTGCCAGGGCCGAGTCGGGGATCCTCGAGCCCCTCACTCCCTTCCTCGGCCGGGGTCCGACGCTGGACGAGCTGGAGGCGCTGCTCGCCGATCCGACGACCCGGTTTGTGACGCTCACCGGCCTCGGCGGCGCCGGGAAGTCGCGCGTCGCGCTCCAGGTCGCGCGCCGGATGGAAGGCCGCTTCGCCGACGGCGTCGCGCGGATCGGATTCGGCGATACCGCCGAACCCGGGGACGTCCTTCCCGCCATCGCCCGGGCCGTGGGCCTTCCCGCTGACGGCCGGCGCTCGCCTGCCGAGGCGCTCGCGGGCCATCTCGACGGGAAGGAATGGCTGGTCGTCCTGGACGGGTTCGAGCGGGTCGTGTCGGCGGGGCCGGAGGTCGTCCGGCTCTGCCAGACCGCCCCCGGCCTCAAGGTCCTCGTGACGAGTCGCGTGCCGCTCCGGGTGGCCGGCGAGCGGGAGTTTCC
>DATEDS010000157.1:0-8910 GCA_035281565.1 Gemmatimonadota bacterium | reverse complement strand
GAGCAAGGCCGGGTACGGGTGGAACACCTGGCGGACGCCTTCCGCCTGGGCGATTGACGGCTGCCCCGGGCGGGTGCCGTCGAGGCGCCTAGCGGGAGCCGCTCCGCCTCCGGTTCCGGGCCTCCAGCCCGGTCTCGTCGAGCCCGTCCACCACGTCCAGGAAGGCGTCGCGCTCGTCCTCGATCATGCGGAGAAAGCGGTCGGCCAGGTCGGGATCGAAACGGGTCCCCGCCCCGTGTCGGACCACCGAGGCTCCCTCCTTCAGCCTGTCCGGACCCGAGCCGCCGTCCGGAAGGGCCGTCAGAAACCCGTCCACGATCGCGACGATCCGCGCGCCGTAGGGGATCGCCTCGCCCCGCAGGCGGTCCGGGTCGCCCGTGCCGTCCCACCGCTCCTGGTGATGCCGGACGAGCCCCATGACCCGCCCCAGGCCGGTCAACCCGGCCAGCATGCGGGCGCCCGTGACCCCGTGTCCGGTGACCTCGTCCCATGGCTCGGGCCCCGGCCGGGATCGAATCGGGCGGTCGCTCGCGAGTCGGCCGACCTCGCGGAACAGGCAGGCAGCCTCGACGGTCCAGCGCTGCAGCTCCGCCACGGGCACGCGGGTCAGGAACATCCGGGCGACGCGCCCGGCGGCGCGCATACGCGCCAGCGCCCGCGGATCGCGGGTCTGGAGGGCAGTGGCCAGGCTCGACAGGGCACCGAAGTTCCGGGCCATTTCGGCCTGGCCGAGCAGGTCCGTCATCGCCTCCCGGAGCTCGGCGGCGACCGGATCGGCGTGGCCGGGCGGCCCGCCCCGCCAGGCCGGGTGGCGGAGCACGACCCGCTCGGTCCCGTACCGGGTGACCCGGTTCCGGCCCGAGTTCTTGGATACGTAGAGGGCCTGGTCGGCGGCATGGACCAGCTCGGACGCCGAGCCGGCGTCCTCGGGGTAAGCCGCGACCCCGATCGAGACCGTGATCGCCTCTCCGACGCCGGGATGCTCGAGCGCCTCGATCGATTCGCGCAGCCGCGCGGCCACGTCCTCGCCACGCTCGGCGGTCGTCTCCGGAAGGAGCACCGCGAACTCCTCGCCCCCGCAGCGCGCGACGAGGTCGATCCGTCGGATCAGGCGGCGAAGCGTCTCGGCGAGCGACTTGAGCACCTGATCCCCGGCCGGGTGTCCGTACACGTCGTTGACATGCTTCAGGAAATCGACGTCGATCATGAGCAGGCTCAGGCTGGCCCCGGTCCGCTCGGCACGGTGGATCTCCTCCTCGATCCCCTCGTTCAGGACCCGCACGTTGAAGAGCCCGGTCAGGGGGTCCCTTCGCGCCGCCTCGCTGACCCGCGCCAGGTGGTCGGCCCGCTGCAGGGCCCGCCCCGCGACGTCGGCGAGCAGCCGGCAGAAGCGGATCTCGTGCTCGCCGAAGTCGCGGCGCGGATCCTCGAGGCGGATGAACAGGGACCCGCACGCGCGGCCCCCGTCGAGGATCGGGACGGCCAGCGTGGCCGTCGCCGTGACCGGCTCCAGGCTCCTCAGTGCCTGGCGGACCTCGGGAACCTCGTTCAGGGCGACCTCGCCGGGTTCCACCGGTCGGCCGGACTCGATCGCGGCAACCACCCTTCCGCGGTCGTCCTCGGCCCGTGCCAGGATCACCGCCACGCGTCCGGCACGGAACAGGCGCGCGACCATCTCGGTCAGCCGGCGGCACACCGTCTCGGCGTCGAGGGCCTCGGCGACCAGCGCCGAGATCTGGAGCGCGTTGTCGAGCAGGCTCGATACCGCGCTCTCGCGCTCGATCTCCTCGCTCAGGAACCCGACCACCCCCGAGCTCGTCATCAGGATCAGCGCCTGGAGGGCCAGGGCCCCGGCTTCCTCGGCTCCGGCGGGAGGGTGCATGACGGCCTGCACGACCGCCACGGAGGCTCCCATGAGCAGCGCCCATGGGAACGAGCGCGCCAGACCCGCCAGGAGGACGGTGAGCAGGAAGAGCGGCGTGAAGACGTCCGTCACGAAGCCGCCCCAGGCCATGAACAGCGTTCCGAGAATGACCAGATCGATGCCGAGGAAGACGGGGTTGAAGCGGGGATGAACGAAGCGCGGTGCCGGCAGGGCGGCGTAGCCGACCGTCGTCACCACGTAGGCGATCCACGGGCCGAGGAGCAAAGGCTCGCCGGCCCGGTCGGCGGCGAATCGCCACAGGAGGGAGCCCGTCGCCGCGGCAATGCAGAGCCGCAGCGTGAGCAGCGTCACCTTCTTGCTCCACGCCCTGGGGATGGATCCTCCAGTTCCCGGGGGAAAGTCGCTCCGTTCGGCCCGACCCGGCTCCCGGAACCGCGCCCGCCAGCGACGGGTACGAGCGTTGGATTCCGCGTTCCATGTTCGGATTAGCATTTGTCATGCCAACTTCGACCGCGAAGGGTGGCCATCGCGACATGCGTCTGCGGCCGCAACCGATCCTCGCCACGCTACTCCTGCTCGCCGCGGCCTCCCAGGCCCGGGGCCAGCTCCTGCGCTACGACGGCCGGCCGGGAGAGACCCAAGCCTACGCCCGCACGCAGACCGACCACGTGACCCAGACCGTGAACGGGGCGGACCAGACGCTGGATCTGGAGAGCTACTGGAGATTCTCGACGACCGTCCAGGAGACCGGCCCGGATTCGGTGACCCTGTCGGTCGTCCACGACTCGATCGCCATCACGGGCGTGTCCGTCGACACCGTGCCCGACTTCTCGGCCCTGTACGGGCGGCCGGTGACGCTGGTGATGGGTCATCGGGGCCACGTGCGGACCGTTCGCGCGCCGACGGACGTGGCGGGGATCGAGCGCCTCGACCTCGAGACGACCTACCGCACCTTCTTCCCGACCCTCCCCTCGGAGCCGGTTGCGCCCGGTACCACATGGGCCGACACGCTGGTCCTGGACACGAGCCAAAACGGGCTCGACATCCACGTCCGACGCATCAACCGGTACAAGGTCGCCGCGGACACGCTGCGGGACGGGCCGATCGTGGTCGACTACTCGACCACGCTGAGCCTGGAGGGAGAGGGCCGCCAGCAGGGAGCCGACGTCTCGCTGACGGGGCAGGGGAACGGCGAGGGGAGCTTCCGCTTCGATCCCCGGTCGGGGGAGTACCTGGGCAGCCGGGAGACGAGCGACGTCAGGATGGACGCCTTCGTGTCGGCGAGCGGGCAGAACCTGCTGATCCCGATCGTCCATCGGCGGACCGAGACGATCGAGCGCCTCGAGTAACGCCCTCTCGGGTGCGCGACTTGCACGCCCGCCCGGCGTGCTCGCGCGCGTCCTCACCGCCTCGCTGACCGGACTCTCGGCGCGGCCGATCGTCGTGGAGGTCGACCTGGCCCGGGGACTGCCCGCTTACCACCTGGTGGGGCTTCCCGACGGGGCCGTCCGGGAGAGCCGCGAGCGGATCATGGCGGCTCTCGTCAACAGCGGTTTCGAGGCCCCGCTCCGTCGAATCACCGTCAATCTGGCACCGGCCGACGAGCCGAAGACCGGCACCGGCTTCGATCTGCCGATCGCCCTCGCGATCCTGTCGGCGGCGGGCGCGCTCGCCCCGGCGGCGGGCCGGCGTCCGGTGGCCGCACTGGGCGAGCTCGGACTGGACGGCCGGGTGAGACCGGTCCGGGGGACGCTGCCGGTCGCCGCGGCCATGCGATCGGCCGGCGCCCGGGAGATCCTGGTCGCTCGCGAGACCGCCCGCGAGGCGGCGCTGGTCGACGGCCTGCAGTCGGTCGCGGTGGCGACCCTTCGGGAGGCTGTCGATCACGTGTCCGGCGTTTCCCCGATCGGGCCGACCTTCCCGCCCGAGCGGCGGCCGGACCGCGGCGGATCGGGATGGTCCGAGATCCGCGGCCAGGCCCTTGCGCGGCGCGCGCTCGAGATCGCCGCCGCGGGCGGTCACAACGTGCTTCTGGTCGGCCCGCCCGGCGCCGGCAAGACCTTCCTGGCGCGGCGCTTCCCGTCCATCCTTCCCCGCCTGACACCGGCCCAGGCGCTCGAGGTCACGGCCATCCACTCGGCCTGGGGGACCCTGTCGCCCAGCCATCCGCTGATCCACGTCCCACCGTTCCGGGCCCCCCATCACACGATCTCGGCGGCGGCCCTCCTGGGAGGCGGGTCCCCGCTCCGTCCCGGCGAGATCACGCTCGCCCACCGCGGGGTTCTCTTCCTGGACGAGACCGCGGAGTTCCGCAGGGACGCCCTGGAAGGGCTGAGGCAGCCGCTCGAGGAGGGGGGGATCACGGTCGGGCGGGCCCAGGCCCGGCACCGCTTCCCGGCCCGCTTCCTCTTCCTGGCGGCCATGAATCCGTGCCCGTGCGGGTTCCGCGACGACCCGCTGAAGGAGTGCCGCTGTCTCCCGGGCGCCCTGGCCCGCTACGAGGCCCGGCTCTCCGGACCGCTCCTCGACCGGATCGACATGGTCGTCCCGGTCCGCGCGATCCCGTTCGCGGAGCTCGTCTCCGAGTCGCCCGGGGAGTCGGCGGCGGCCGTCCGGGCACGGGTCGCCTCCGCCCGCCGCCGGCAGGAGGACCGGGACGGCGTCCTGAACGCCGAGCTGGACGCCCGCGCGATTCCGCCTTCGGCGCTCGGGCCCGAAGGCCGGCGGCTGCTCGAGGCCGCCCACGACCGGCTGGGACTCTCGGCCCGGGGTCACGTCCGGGTTTTGCGCGTGGCGCGGACGATCGCCGATCTGGCGGGGGAGCGCCGCGTGGAGACCCCGCACCTGGCCGAGGCCCTGCAGTACCGGACCTCGGAGCGGGCGTCGCGGGCGCTCGAGGCGGCCGCCGCTTCGGTCCCGCGTTGACGGACCGGGCCTCGGCGATACGTTCGAGGCCGTGTCCGCCCTCCGCCTCGCCGCTCTCACGCTGACCGCTCCGGATCTCCGCGAGAGCGAGCGGTTCTACCGCTGGTGCCTCGATCTGAAGCCGGACGGGGAGAACACCGGCGACCGGCGGGAGCTCTCGTGGGGGCGCGAGGACCGGGTCCTGCTGGCCAGGCCCGATGGCCCCGCCGGGGAGGAGGCCCTGCGTCTCCGGATGCCGGCCGGCCCGCTGGACGAGGTCGCCGGCTGGTGCCGGGAAACCGGCCTCGATCCCGAAACCGTCAGGGTTCCGCCCGAGGACGAGGCGGCCGCCCGGCAGGCGTGGCCCAGCCACCCGGTGGAGATCCAGGCGGACGATCGCGCGGCCAACCGGATCGACCTCCGGGTCCGGGCTCCCGGAGGACTCGTGCTCGAGCTCGTCTTCCCGCTCCCGGCACCGGCCCTGGTGGAGCGCGGGCGGAGGGGGCCCTTCTCGATGCGGAGCGGCGACCGGAGCGGGCTCGAGATCCCGGGACTCCTGGGCGTCCGCACGGGGGTCCCCGATCCCGGCGCGCTCCGGGAATTCGCCGCCGGGCTCGGCGCCCGTCCGATGTCGGATGCGGAGTTCGAGCCGCTCGCGGTCGGCGATCACCAATGGATCGTGGAGGGTCGCGAGAGCCCCGGAGTCTACGGGTTCGCCGTCGTGGTGAGCGCGGCCCGGCTGGGCGCCGTCGAGCGGACGCTCGCCCACATGGAGGTCGAGCATCGGCTGGACGGACAGCGCCTGCTGACCGTGGATCCGGGCGGGAGGATCATCCTGATCCACGGCCTCCGACAAGGCTGATCGCGTTGCCCGCCCTGTTCCGCGTCCCTAGCTTGACGCTTCCTCGAAGCCCCTCAGGAGCGACCATGCCCGACATTCGAACCAGCGTCATGCCCCCTGCCGGAGCGCCGGAGGCCGCGGATCCGCTGACGGCCAAGGAGCGCCGGCTCGAGGCGATCCTGGCCGACTGCGCGTCGGTGGTGCTGGGATACTCGGGCGGCGTGGATTCGACGCTCCTCCTCAGGAAGGCCCTGGACGTCCTGGGACGCGATCGGGTGCTCGCGGTCACGGCCGCCAGCGCGACCTATGATGCCGACGAGGTGGACGAGGCGGTGGCCCTCGCCGAAGAGCTCGGCGCTGCTCACGAGAGACTGGTCTCCGGCGAGCTCGAGGTCGAGGGATTCATCCGGAACCCCCCCGAGCGGTGTTATTACTGCAAGACCGATCTCTACGGCGACCTGCGCGAGCTGGCCGCCCGGCGCGGACTCCGGACGGTGATCGACGGGTCGCACGCCGAGGACCTTCTCGACCACCGGCCCGGGCTGAGGGCGCTCGACGAGCAGGGCATCGTGAGCCCGCTGAAGGAGGCAGGATTCACCAAGGCCGACGTTCGCGCGCTTTCGCGTCGTCTGGGGCTCCCGACGGCGGACAAGCCGGCCAACGCCTGTCTGGCCTCGCGCTTCCCTTACGGCGAGCCGATCGATCCGGAGTCCCTGAGCCGGGTGGGACGCGCCGAGCGGATCCTGCGCGAGGCCGGTTTCCCCGTCGTCCGGGTACGGCACCACGGCCCGGTGGCGCGGATCGAGGTGCCTCCCGCGGACCGGGCCCGGCTCCTGGAAGATGCGGCACGGATCGCCGCCGCGCTCAAGGAGCTCGGGTACGTCTGGGTGGCGTGCGACCTGGAGGGATACCGCAGCGGAAGCATGAACGAGGCGCTCTGAGCATCCGGCCCGATCACTGGATCGCCCGGATGGCCAGGGAGCATCGGATGATCGAGCCGTTCGAGGATGGCCAGGTGCGGGGCGACGTGATCTCGTACGGCCTTTCCTCCTATGGCTACGACATCCGCGTGGCCGACGAGTTCCGGATCTTCACCAACGTCTACGCCGCGACCGTCGATCCGAAGGCCTTCGACGAGCGCTCGTTCGTCCGCTGGCAGGCGGATACCTGCATCGTCCCGCCCAACTCGTTCGCGCTCGCGCGCTCGGTCGAGTACTTCCGGATCCCGCGGTCGGTGCTCACGTTGTGTGTCGGGAAGTCGACGTATGCGCGTTGCTTCTCGGCTGATACGCGAGTGGCCCTCGTCGACGGATCGGCGCCGACTCTTGAGGAGATGGCCGAGAGATCCCAGGACGCCGCTTCGTTTTGGGGATACAGCATCGGATCCTTCGGCCGGATCATTGTCACCAAGCTTGAGGCTCCACGGTTCATCGGTCGTGACGCTCTTTTGGAGATCGGCCTCGACAGTGGCGAGCACATTCGTTGCACGGCCGACCACAAATTCTTGCTGCGGGACGGAACTCTCGCGCCGGCGGAGGAGCTTCGTTCCGGTAGCTCCTTGATGCCGTTGTATCGGGAGCTCGTCCGTGGCTACGAGTCCGTCTACCAGCCCCTGAACGGCCATCTTTTGGCCACCCATCGGCTCTCTGACGAATGGAACGTGCGGAACGGACTCTATCGAGACATCCCAGGTACGCACCGGCATCATCGCGACCTGGACCGCCGGAACAACAACCCTTGGAACATCGAACGCGTCCCGGCGGCGGAACATGTCCGTCTTCACAACGAGAAGACTTATGGCCCAGGATTCGATCACCAGGCGCACGGACAGGCCATCCGAGCCGGCCTCAAGGCGTATTCGGAAGACCCATTGTGGTCGCTCGCGTATTCCGCCGCGCAACGCGACCGCGCACTTCGCTTCTGGACGGCCGACGATTATGACGCGGCTCGCGCTCGGCTCCGGCAGAAGCACCGTGCCAGTTGGACCGACGAGCGCCGGTTGGCAAAGTCCGAGAGCATGAAGCTGTTCTATCAGGATCCCGATGAGCGCCGCAGGGCCGCCGAGAACTCGGTACGGGCGTGGCGAAACGCTCCCGCTCGGCGCGAGAGCCAGCGCGAACTAGCCAGGTCGCTAAGACTGAGGACCGCAATCGACGAAGAGTCCGTTCGAGGAGCCCTGTCTCGTGCTGGCACCATTCGGGGTGCGGCGCGACTGCTAAGCTGCGATCGGAGCGTCTTCCGGAGGTTTCCGCGTCTCATGGCGGAGTTCAGGAAGAGGCGGAGCTCCTTACGCAATCATCGCGTCGAGACGATAAGAGCGCTTCCCGGAGAGCACGATGTCTACTGCCTCACGGTCCCAGAGGCCGGCAACTTCGCCCTGGAGGCCGGCGTCTTCGCGCTGAACTGCGGCATCATCGTGAACGTGACCCCCTTCGAACCCGAGTGGGAGGGCCACGTGACGCTCGAGATCTCGAACACGACGCCGCTCCCGGCCAAGATCTATGCCAACGAGGGAATCGCGCAGGTGGTCTTCTTCGAGTCGGACGAGCCGTGCACGATCTCGTACGCCGATCGGGGCGGGAAGTATCAGTCCCAGCGGGGCGTCACGCTGCCCAAGGTATGAGGGGCCGGGCGGTCATCCTGCTGTGGGCTGCAGGCCTGGCCATCGCCGCGGCGGGTTGTCTCGCCGATCCCCCGGGTCATCTGCCCTCCTCGATCCGGGTCCTCTATTCGAAGGCCGTCCGCGACTCGCTCGGCGAACGGGTGGACGTCTGGTTCCTGCTGGCCCGCGAGGGGAACGAGCTCCGCCTGACCGACGAGGATGCCCGTCATGTCGAGCCCTCGTTCGCCGCCGGGCCGAGACGGGTCTTCTACGTGCGCGAAGAGGACGGCAGATCCGAGATCTGGTCGATGGACCTGGGCGGCGGCGACGAGCGGATGGAGCTCGCCGGCAACGGCAGCCTGCGCGAGCCCGACGTGAGTCCGGACGGGTCGGGGATCGCCTACACGCGGATCTCCGGTGGCAGGTCGACGGTCATGGTGGCGCCGCTGGACGGCTCAGCCGGTCGCGAGGTGACGACGGGTTCGGGATCGTGGAGCCGGCCCCGCTGGTCCCCGGACGGCCGACGTCTGCTCGTGGTCGGCGGCCAGGGCGGCGCTTCGCGCCTTCATCTGGTGGATGCCGACGGCGGGGAGGCACGGCCCCTGATCGCCGGGGCGTCGGCGGCCCAGAGCGACCCCGATTGGAGCCCCGACGGCACGCGGGTCGTCTACCGCCAGG
>DATEDS010000156.1:0-5687 GCA_035281565.1 Gemmatimonadota bacterium | reverse complement strand
TGGTTGTGCTTGATTTGGCCATGATGGTCGCGGGCACGAAGTACCGCGGCCAGTTCGAGGAGCGAATCAAGGCCGTCATGAACGAAGTTCAGCGGGCCAAGAACGTGATCCTCTTCATCGACGAGCTGCACACGCTGGTGGGGGCCGGCGCCGCCGAAGGAGCCATCGATGCATCGAACATGCTCAAGCCGGCGCTGGCGCGTGGCGAGCTGCAATGCGTAGGCGCCTCCACGCTCAACGAGTATCGGAAGTACATCGAGAAGGACGGCGCGCTGGAGCGGCGGTTCCAGCCGGTCGTGGTCGATCCCCCCACGATCGACGAGACGGTGGAGATCCTAAAGGGCCTGCGTCCGCGCTACTCGGAGCATCACAGCGTGGAGATCCCGGACCCGGCCCTCGAAGCGGCGGCCCGGCTCTCGGAGCGCTACATCACCGACCGGTTCCTCCCGGACAAGGCCATCGACGTCATCGATGAAGCTTGCGCCCGTGTCCACCTGGCCACGCAGGTTCCTCCACCCGAGCTCCTCGCGCTGGAGGAAGAGGTCCAGGAGATCGTCACCAAGAAGGACCAGGCGATCAAGGCGCAGGACTACGAGACGGCCGCCAAGCTGCGTGACACCGAACGCGAGCTCAAATCCTCGATCAAGCGCAAGAAGCTGGAGTGGGAGCGGGGCAACCATGGTGACCGGCCGGTCCTGTCGACCGAGGACGTGGCGTTCATCGTGAGTCGCTGGACCGGCGTGCCGGTCATCCGCCTGCGTGAGGAGGAGACCGAGCGGCTGCTCAGAATGGAACAGGAGCTCCACAAGCACATCGTCGGCCAGGACGACGCGATCAACGCCATCTCCAAGGCGATCCGTCGCACGCGAGCGGGGCTCAAGGATCCGCGGCGGCCGATCGGGTCGTTCATCTTCTCGGGGCCGACCGGGGTCGGGAAGACCGAGCTGGCCCGCGCCCTGGCCCGGTTCCTGTTCGCGGATCCGAACGCCCTCATCCGGATCGACATGTCCGAGTACATGGAGAAGTTCACGGTGAGCCGCCTTCTCGGCGCGCCACCGGGTTACGTGGGATACGAGGACTCCGGATATCTCACCAAGGAGGTTCGGCGCAAGCCATACAGCGTCGTTCTCCTGGATGAGATCGAGAAGGCGCATCCGGACGTCTTCAACATCCTTCTTCAGATTCTGGACGAGGGGCACATCACGGACAACTACGGTCGGAAGATCGACTTCAAGAACACGGTCGTGATCATGACTTCGAACATCGGCGCCCGGCGCATCACGGGCGGCAAGTCGCTCGGGTTCCAGAAACCCACCCCGGATGCCCGGGTCCAGCAGATCGAAGAAGCGGTCCGCGACGAGATCGACAAGACGTTCAATCCCGAGTTCCTGAACCGCCTGGACGAGGTGATCGTCTTCCATCCGCTCTCCGAGGACGACATCATGCAGATCGTCGACATCCTGTTCCAGGAGGTTCTCGGCCGCCTGGACGAGCGGGCTCTCAGCCTCGAGCTGACCGTGGAGGCGAAGCGGTTCCTCGCGACGAAGGGCTTCGACGAGAAGTTCGGGGCCCGTCCGCTGAAGCGCGCCATGCAGCGCTATCTCGAGGATCCGTTCTCCGAGGCCATGCTCCAGGGCCGGTTTGCTCCCGGCGACGAGGTGGTCGTCGAGGTGGCTGAGGACGGCGAGAGCCTCCGCTTCACCGTTCGCGGAGGCGCCCCCCGGGAAGAGGAGTCGGTGACCGAAGAGGTGGGGTAGTGCTGGGGCCGCGCTGCGCATTTCTCGTCCTGGCAACCTTCCTCAGCGTGGCATCGTCGGTTCTGGCGCAGGCGCCGGGACCCACCATCTCCGACATCGTGATCGACGGCGCCGTGACGCTGGACCCGGAGCGGGTCCGCGCATTGTCCGGACTCACCGCGGGCTCGACCCTCACTCCCCGCGCCATCCAGCAGGCGATCCGTTCGCTGTGGGCGACGAATCTCTTCGAAGACATCGCCGTCGAGGCACGGCCCGGCCCGGGAGGGGAGGCGTTGGTCCTGGTTTCGGTCGACGAGGCCCCGGTCATCACGCGGCTCGAGTTCGAGGGCCTCGACGAGCTCGAGCGCGACGACATCGAGAAGGAGCTCGGGATCCGGCCTGGGGATCGGGCCATTCCGAGTCGGCTCCACCAGGCCGAGTACGACGTGAAGAGGCTGTACCGTTCACGCGGCTACCACCTGGCCGAGGTGCAGCTCGAGGCGGCGCGTCCGGAGGCCGACTCCACGGCCGTGACGGTCGTCGTCGACGAGGGGCGCAAGGTGGCCGTGAAGGAGATCCGGTTCGAGGGCAACCGCGCCTTTTCCGGGGATCGGCTCCGGGAGGCCCTGGAGACCGAGACGGACGGTTTCTGGTTCTGGCAGGACGGGGAGTTCGAGGAGGATGTCTGGCGCGCCGACCTGTCGCAACGGCTTCCCGACTTCTACGGATCCCACGGCTTCCTGGACATGCGGGTCGTCTCGGACAGCCTCGACGTCGACGAGTCGAAAGGGACGATGCGCCTGACCGTCGCCGTCGACGAGGGACCCCGCTACACGGTGGGCGATGTCGAAATCGCGGGAAACAGCCGCTTCTCCAGGACCGACCTCCGGCAGCTCGTTCATCTCCAAACCGGCGAGGTCTTCGATACGGCGGCGGTGGAAAAGACGCAGGCGGACCTGCAGAACCTGTACGCGGACGACGGCTACATCTACGCTTCGATCCAACCTGTCCGGCGGGTCCGGCCGGACACGACGGTCGTCGACGTGACCTGGCAGATCCAGGAGGGCGATCCCGCTCACATCCGCCACGTCGTCATCAAGGGCAACACGGTCACCCACGAATCGGTGATCCGCCGGCAGCTCTTCGTCACCCCGGGGGAGCGCTTCCGGCGAACCGACGTCCGCAATAGCCTCCTGTCCCTGGAGGGCCTTGGCTTCTTCGAACCGGGCATCATCCCCACCACCCGCGTGGTCGATGAGGAGACGGGCGACATCGACCTCACGCTCGAGGTCGCGGAGCGGCGCACGGGCTCGTTCACGGTCGGAGCCGCGGTGGGGGGAGGCACCGGCCTGTCCGGGTTCCTCGCCTACGAGCAGCCGAATCTCTTCGGGAAGGCTCGTGCGGGACGGATTCGATGGGAGTTCGGTTCTCGGAACAACGACCTCGAACTCAGCTATTCGGAACCCGTGTTCCTCGGTTCCAAGACCTCGGCCTCGGTCACCTTCTTCGATCTCGACCGCCGCTTCGTCAACAACGCGTTCCGGCAGGACGCGATCGGTGGCAGCGTCCGATTCGGGACCCCGCTGCCATGGGACGACGCGACCCGGATTCTCTACGGCTACCGGTGGCAGCACATCGACCTGGAGGCCGACGACGAGGATGACACACGGTTCGCCGGACAGTATCCGCGGACCGAGTCGAGCGTGAACCTGGGTCTCGTCAGGGACACGCGGCTTCCACGGAGACACCCCCTGCAGGGGGCGATGCACAGCCTGATCATGGACGTCGCGGGCGGTCCGCTCGGAGGCAACGTGGGGTTCCAGAAGTACCAGTTCGAGACCTCGTGGTACGCTCCCACCTTCATCGAGGATCGCACGACGCTGAACCTCTCCTTCAAGACAGGCGGCATCAACGCCAGCCGGTTCGTTCCGCTCACTGAGCAGTATGTCCTGGGCGGAGTGCAGTTTCCGAGTCAGGGCCTTCGCGGATACGAGGAGAGCTGCGTGGGCACCACGAACTCCGGCATCCGACCGAGCGGAGGCTGCGGCAGCGATCGCGGCAATGCGTTCGTGCTGATGACGGCCGAGCATTTCTTCAAGATCAGCGATACGATCTATGCTTCGCTCTTCTACGATGCCGGCGATGTTTTCCCCGAGTTCCGGGACGTCACCTTCTCCGATTTGAAGCGGGGCGCCGGTGTGGGGGTGACGATCGAGCTGCCCGGTATCGGACCTCTCGGGCTCGACTATGCCTACGGGTTCGATCGGCGCCTGCCCGGCGGCGAGCCCGATCCGGGGTGGCAGCTCCACTTCCGGTTCGGCAACCTGACCCGCTGAGGGCCGATACCGACCCTCAAGCCCGCGAGCGGGGTAAGACGTTAGATTGTGGACACCAGGCGCGGCGTCCCCCCGGGGGGCTGGCCGCCCATGACGATCCAGGGAGGGAATCCAATGATTCGATGGAATGCGCTTGCGGGCACCGCGCTGCTTCTGCTCGCGCCCGCGGCCGCCGGGGCCCAGCAGGCCGACTTGAAGATCGGCTACGTGGATTCGGAGGCCATCATTCAGCAGGCTCCAGGGTACACGGAGGCCAACGAGGAGTTCAACCGGACCGCCCAGGCCTGGCGGGACAGCCTGGAGACCAGCCGCACGCGTCTCCAGGGGATGTTCGAGGAGTACAAGCAGCAGGAGGTCATCCTGTCGCCGGAAGCGAAGACCCAGCGTCAGCAGGAGATCCTTCAGCTCGAGAACGAGATCCAGCAGTACTTCCAGAGCAAGTTCGGCCCGGATGGCGAGGCCAGCCAGAAACAGGCCAGCCTGATGCAGCCCATCATCGAGCGGGTCAATCAGGCCATCGACGAGACCCGGCGCGACGGCGGCTATTCTTTGATCTTCGACCTGAACGATGGAGCACTCGTGGCCGGCGACCCGTCGCTGAACATCACCGACGAGGTCATCCGGAAGCTCCAGTCGCCCGGGGCCGCGGCGCCTTCCCGCTGAGCGCGGGGATCGCCGCGAGGCCGTTTCCCCCCGAGCGGCGCCCGGAGGACGAATGCCGAAGATCCCGCTGAGTGAGCTGGCCGGTGCCATCGGCGCGCGGCTCGAGGGAGATCCCGCCTTCGAGGTGAGCGGGATCGCGCCTCTCGAGCGGGCCGGTCCCGAGGACCTCTCCTTCCTCGCCAACCCTCGCTACGAGGCGGCCGCGATGGCCTCCGCGGCCGGTGCCCTGGTGACGGGGCAGGACTTCCCGGCCAACGGCCGGAACATCCTCCGGTGCGAGAACCCTTATCTCGGCTTCGCCCGCGCGGTGGCCATGCTCTCGCCCGACCCACCCGTCGTGGCCGGCGTTCATCCCACCGCGGTCGTGGACCCGTCCGCCTCGATCCCGTCGAGCGCGGCGGTCGGCCCGCTGGTGGTCGTCGGTTCGGGAGTCGAGCTGGGCGAGGCGGTCGTGATCGGCGCCGGGTCGCACCTCGAGGACGGCGTCCGGATCGGGACCGGTACGCGGCTCTTCCCGCGCGTCACCGTGCACCGCGGGACCCGGCTTGGCGAGCGTTGCGTCGTCCAGAGCGGGTGCGTCCTGGGGTCGGACGGCTTCGGTTACGCGACCGACGTCGACGGCGTCCACCATCGGGTTCCACAGCGGGGCGGTCTGACGATCGGAAACGATGTCGAACTCGGAGCCAACGTGACCATCGATCGCGGCTCCGCGGGCGACACGGTGATCGGCCACGGCTGCAAAATTGACAACCTGGTACACATCGCCCATAATGTCCGGATTGGCCGGAATACGATGATCGTGGCCCAGGTCGGCATCGCCGGGAGCACGGTGATCGGGGACCGCGCGGTCCTCGGCGGCCAGGCCGGCATCACCGGCCACGTCCGAATCGGTGATCGGGCTCGCGTCGGGGCCCAGGCCGGCGTCATCGGCGATGTGCCGGCCGGGATGGAG
>DATEDS010000155.1:0-28005 GCA_035281565.1 Gemmatimonadota bacterium | reverse complement strand
CGATCGCGTCGATCAGTCCCCGGATCTGGCCGATCTCGCCCAGGTTCGCCTGGAAGAGCTCGGCGCGGACTCCCGCTTCACGGGCCGTAGCCGCGGTCGCCTCGGCCGGTCCGCGGCTCGAGTTGTAGTGGATCGCCACGTCCATACCGCGGCCGGCCAGGGCCAGCGCGACCCTGCGCCCGACCCGGACGCCGGCGCCCGTGACGAGCGCGACCTTGCCTTGGACCTCCATCGGACCCGCGATAGCTTGGGGAACGCCATGGACCGGGAAAGCCTCTGCGTGCTGGTCTCCGGCGACATCGACAGCGCGGTCGCGCTGGCCGAGGCCGCCCGAGGCCCGGTGCCGGTGCTGCCGGTCTACGTGCGCTCGGGCCTCGTCTGGGAGCCGGCCGAAATGTACTGGCTGGGCCGGTTCCTGCCATCGCTCGAGGCCCCTGCCCTCGAGCCGCTCGAGATCCTCGAGGTGCCGGTCCGGGACCTCTACGGCGATCACTGGAGCCTGACCGGCGAGGACCCCCCCGGCCGCGAGTCGCCCGACGAGGCCGTCTATCTGCCGGGGCGGAACCTGCTCCTGCTGGCCAAGACCGGCGTCCTGGCCTCACGGCGGGGGTGCCGCGCGATCGTGATGGGGCCGCTCGTGGCCAACCCCTTTCCCGACGGCCGGCGGGTGTTCTTCGACCGGATGGGCGAGGCGATCGGTCTCGCGATGGGGCTCGACGGGCCGCTTCCCGTCGAGACCCCCCTCGCCGGGCTATCGAAGGCCGACGTCATCCGGCGCGGCCGCCATCTGCGACTCGACCTCACGTTCTCGTGCCTCGCTCCGGGTCCGGACCACCGCCACTGCGGGCGGTGCAACAAGTGCGCGGAGAGGGCTCGCGGCTTCGGCCAGGCGAGGGTCGAGGACCCCACGGAATACGGACCCGCGGATCGAAAGCGAGGTAGCGCGTGCGGATCCTGGTGATCGGAGGAACGGGGACGGTCGGCAGAGAGCTGGTGGCCCGCCTCCGGAAGCGGGATGTCCGGATCCGGGTCCTGACGCGCTCTCCCGAGAAGCATCGGGAGGAGGGGGTCGAGTTCGTGAAGGGCGATCTCGAGCGGGCCGACACTCTCGCCCCGGCCTTCGCCGGCGCCGACCGGGTCTACCTGCTCACCCCGCTCCACCCCAAGGAAGCCGAGCTCGGCCTCGCCGCGATCCGGGCGGCGGTCGAAGCCGAGGTGGAGCGGATCGTGGTCCAGACCGTGCATCAGGCCGAGGCGGCGCCCTACATTCCCCACTTCGCCAGCAAGCTCGAGATGGTGCAGGCGGTCGTGGAAACGGGCATCCCGTGGGTCGACCTCGCACCCAACAGCTTCTTCCAGAACGACCTCCGCTACCGGGTGGCGCTCGTGGACCACGGCGTCTACCCGCAGCCCATTGGCAGCCTGGGAGCGAATCGGGTGGACGTCCGCGA
Source organism: Gemmatimonadota bacterium (assembly GCA_035281565.1). GTDB lineage: Bacteria > Gemmatimonadota > Gemmatimonadetes > JACCXV01 > JAHWKZ01 > DASRVA01. Next base: position 26,554 of record DATEDS010000155.1, on the reverse strand, counting down.
CATCGCGGAAGTCGCGACGGCCCTGCTGCTGGATGACGGCCGCGAAGGCCGGACGATCCCGGTGGCCGGGCCGGACCCGCTGACCGGCGAATCGACCGCCGAGATCTGGAGCGACCGCCTGGGCCGGCCGGTCCGCTACATCGGGGACGACCTCGAGGCCTGGAGCTCGCAGGTCCGGGGCCTCATGCCCGACTGGCTGGTGGGCGATCTGGTGATGATGTACCGGCTCTTCCAGGAGCATGGCCTGGTCGCCAGCGAAGCGGAGCTGGATCAGGTCCGTGACATCCTGGGCCGGGAGCCGCGCTCGTTCGACGATTTCGCCACCGAGACGGCCGCCCGCTGGAAGTCCGAAGGCTAGGCTACGGGACCCGGCCCGGAGACGGCTCCACGTAGAGCTCGAACTCCACCTCGGGGAGATCGCAGGCGTCGTCCACGAGGTGGAGCTTCTCGGTCCCCCCGATCGTCGTCTCCTTGATCGCCACCAAGCCTTGCCCCCGCTCGAAGCGGACGACGGTCCCCGCGTCGGCGCATTGGGCGCACCACAGGTAGACGAGCGTGGTCGGCGCACCGGCCGAGTTCCCGAACGCGTACCAACCGTCCTCGAGAGCCATGGCGCGCGCCTGATCCGGCGTCACGCCCTCGAGGAACCGGAGGGTGCCGGGGGCTGGCTCGTGGAGCGGCTCCAGGAAGGGCCGCGGTCCGGGCGTCCGGACGACCGCCAGCCCCAGCGTGCCGTCGTGGGCGAGGAGGACCTGGCTGTCGCTGGCGAGAGTCGGCCATGGTAGACCCTGGAGGGGGATCCAGGTTCGATCCTGAACCTCGCGCGGGTTCCCGATCCGGACGCAGTACCGCTCGCCGCGCGTATCCTCGAAGGTGACGGTCTGGCCGACCTCCCACCCCGACCACTCGAGAAGCGTGGCGCCGTTCGGTACGGCGGGCGCCTGCCGGGCGGCGGCGGGCGACGCCAGGCTCAGGAGAGCCGCGAGCGCCATGTGCGCGACATGCGAGGCTTCCATGCCGTCCTTACCCCGGAACGGGCGATCTTGCTCCTCTGATTTGACTATGTTTATTGTGGCCGACGCCCCAGGGTAGGCGCCGGCCCGAACAGCGTATCGGCGTTGTCCTGGAGGAGCTTGCGCCGCACGTCCTCGGCCACGTCGAGGGCCAGGAACTCCTCCAGGTTCTCGCGCATGCCGGGCACCATCGGGCCCGGCCAGTCGGTCCCCCACAGGAGCTTGTCGGCCACTTCGGCGAGGCGCGGGAAGTAGCGCAGGAGGCCGCGCGGCGGGATCCCCGACACGTCGCCGTAGAACCGCCGGTGACGCCGGAGGAGGAAGAAGGACGCCTCGGCGTAGAGCGGCCGCCCGAGATGGGCCAGGATGACGACCAGCTCGGGGAAGTCGACGCCCACGTCGTCGAGCGGCATCGGATCCGCATAGACGTTCCGCGCGCCGGGGAAGATCGACGTTCCGGTGTGCACCATGATCGGCAGCGCCAGCTCCTCGGCCCTGCCGTACACGTCGGCCAGCCCGACCACGCCGTCGCGGTAGGCGTTGGCGGCGATCTCCTGGTGCGGGGGATGGAGCTTGATGGCCCGCACGCCGAGGTCTCGCAGCCGGTCCACCTCCTCTCCGGGCCGCTTCCCGCGCGGGTCCACCCCCCCGAACGGGATCAGCCGCTCGGGGGCGTGTCGGGCGAGATCGGCCACCCACGGGTTCACCTCGGCGGTGAACCCCATCAGGGTCGGGCTCACGTAGTTGATGACGCCGATCCGGGCCACCCCGGCCTCGTCCATCCGCTGCAGGACCGCGTCGGGATCGTCCATCAGACGCTCGAGCTCGGCGAAGTCGGCGCGACCCTTCGCCATCCGCTCCCGGACCTCGGGCTTCAGCATCCGCCACGGCTGGATGTGGACGTGAACGTCGGTGATCCGGAGCGGCATCCGCCTCAGGTCGCGCCTTGGAAGGACAGGAGCACGGCCCCGACCAGGAACATCGCCACGGCCACCGCGATCGCCGAGCCGCGCGACATCCTGAGCGCGTGGACCCCGGCGATCACGGCCAGGACCGTGTACCAGATCGAGAAGAAGTTGAGGCTCGCGAGGAGCCCCCAGACGAGCCGCGGAAAGTCGTCCCGGTCGAGGAAGAGCGAGAGCCCGAAGAGGGGCGGACCGCCTTCGCGAGCGACCAGCTCGGCCCCCTTGATCCCGATCACGACCGCCTGCAGAACCATCTGCAGGACGATCACGACGCTGGCATAGATCAGCGCGCTGTACGCGACCTTGTACTCGGCGTTCCTGGCTCCGGAGATCGCGGCCCACCCCCAGAGAAGGAGCGCGCTCAAGGCCAGGACCGCCCCGAAGCCGATCGGCGTGATCGCGAGGCCGATCCACATGAAGTTCTCCATGCCCGCGATCGCCGCCTCGCGCTGCTCGGGCGACAAGTCGGGGTTCTCGGCGATCGTGAGCGCCTGGAGCTCCCTCCATACCGGCATGTGGAACCAGGCGACCATCGTGACGGCCGCCAGCAGGAGGATGAGGGGCAGGAGGACTCGGGGGCGCCTGCCGACGTCCTCGAAGGTCTCGCTGGGGGCGAAGATCGCGTCGCTGAAGTTCTTCCAGACCGACCGCTCGGGGATGACGGTCGTCGAGGGATGATCGTGGCCTGCGTCCATGGGTTTCCCTCCCGCTGGGTGGGACGGAGCGTTCGACCGAATCTAGGCGCGCGGGTGAGCCGCCGCCGATCCTTCCTCTTCCGGAGCACCCTCGAGAAAGGCGTGTCCCGCCCGGCGCTGCTCGACCGTCCCGAGGATCGCCGCGCGGTCGCCGGGGTGGATCGGGCTCGCCGGCCCCGGGTTCACGTCCACGGAGCGGCCGTGCACGATCGCCACGATGATCGCCCCGGTCCGCTCCCGGATCCCGAGCTCCGCGAGCGTGGCCTCGACGGGCACGGCCTTGGGGGACACGGTGACCCAGCCGATCCCGATCCGGGATCGGGCGTGCCCGAGCTCCTCGAGGATTCCCTGGTAGCGCTCGGACAGTCCGCCTTCCCACATCGGCCCGTACAGGTCGTCGCGGACGGCGTCGGTGAGCCGGACGATGTCCTGACTCGCATGGCCGAACTGGACCAGCACCTGACGCACCATCTCCAGGCCGGCCTCGAACTCCGGCTGGACGGCCTCGTACACCCCCAGGCTCATCAGCTCGGCGAGGTGAGCCGGGTAGAGAGCCCGCGACAGGACCCGCATCTCCGGATTCATGCGCCGACCTTTCTCGATCGCCAGTCGGATGGTGGCGACGTCAGAGACGGTGACCAGCATGAGCCGAGCACGGTCCATGCCCGCCGCCTCCAGGACCTCGGGGTGGGACGCGTCACCCCAGACGACCGGGGCCCCGAGTTTTCGCGCCGCCTCCGCGAGCCCATGGTCCAGCTCGACCACCACGAACGGCACCCCGACCTTGCGCATCACCTCGACGGCCGCCCGGCCCGTCCGCCCGTAGCCGACGACGACCACGTGATTCTCCAGTCCTTCCACGGGCATCTCCCAGGTCTCCAGCTCGGGGGCCTCGGGTCGAAGCCGACGCCACGCGCGATGGAGCGGCGGGGCTGCCTGGAAGAGGGTCGGCGACAACAGCATCGTGGCCAGCGTCGTCGTCAGGACGAGCCCGTACTCGTCGCCCGACAGCGCCCCGGTCGACACGCCCACCCGGGCCACCAGGAAGGAAAACTCTCCCACCTGGGCCAGCCCCAGCCCCACCAGCCACGGCGTCTCGCCCCCGTAGCCGAAGACCCGGGCCAGGCCGCCGCAGACGACCGCCTTCGCGATCACGACGAAGCCGACCGTCCCGGCCACCGCCGCGGCGTGATCCAGGAGGTAGAACGGGTCGAAGAGCATCCCCGCCGAGGCGAAGAAGAGGAGACCGAAGACATCCCGGAGCGGGACGATATCGCCCAGCGCCTGGTGGCTGAACTCGGACTGGCTCAGCACCATGCCCGCCACGAAGGATCCGAAGGCGAAGGAGAGGCCGAACAGGTACGTCCCGTAGCCGATTCCGACCCCCAGCGCCACCACCGAGACGATGAAGAGCTCGCGCGACCCCCAGCGCACGATCTGCTTGAGCAGGTACGGTATGACCCGGGTGCCGACCAGGATCATGGCGGTCAGGAACGCGGCCGCCTCGAGAACGGCTCCGCCGAGGCCGGGGAGGGCGCGGCGCAGGTCGCCGAGGAGCGGAAGGCCGATCAGCATGGGGACCACGGCCAGGTCCTGAACCACCAGGAGGCCGACCATGGCCCGCCCCGCGAGCGAGCCCGTCCGGCCCTGTCCCATCAGGATCTTGAGGACGACCATCGTGCTCGACAGAGCCACCATGGCGCCCATCCACGCGGCCGGAACCCGCTCCCATCCCAGCACGGCGTTGGCGAAGACGTACCCGAGGAGGGCCGACACGAGGATCTGGATGGGGCCGCCGACCAGCGCCAGGCGGCGTACCGGCTTGAGGTCGGCGAACCGGAGCTCCAGCCCGAGGGCGAAGAGGAGGAGCGCCACGCCGATCTCGGCGAGGAGCTCGATGTCGTGGATCTCGACGACGGTCGGGCCGGCCGTGTGGGGGCCGACCAGGACGCCGGCCAGGATGTAGCCGATCAGGGGCGGCTGGCCCAGCCGGTGGGCCACGAGGCCCCCCAGTAGGGCCGCGACCACGACCAGGACGAGGTCGGCGACGATGCCCATGCGCGGGCCCGAAGATCGGCTTGGGAATGCCCCGCAACCAGTAGCCGCGGGGCGCTACAGCAGGACCTGAAGCTGGGCGCGGAAGGCCGACTCCGACTCCGCGTCGTCGGCCTCGGGGATGAGCCACTCCTGGTTGACCTGGAGCTTGACCTTCTCGCCGAAATAGAGGTTGACGCCCGGGGTCAGGAGAACGTTCGCGTCGTCGTCCGTGTCGGTGTCGGGATCGAAGCGGTCGATCCGGAGGACCATACCGACCTCCGTCAGGAGCCCCGCCCCGGTCGACACAACGTACTCGCCCCATCCGTGCGTCCCGAGGAAAGACGGGAACTCGATCCCGTCCCCCTCCAGCCGCGGGCGGGCCGGATTGTCGCCCCCGATCACGCTCAGAGCCACGTGCGGGCCAGGCTTGCGATAGCTGCCGTACTCGATCCACCCCTCGAAGGCCTTCGCGTACTTCGTGTCCCGGACCACGACCGTCGTATCGGCGACGGTCGCCAGCGTATCGCGCGGTCCCCCGAAGAACCCATTCGTCACGGCCGCAACGGCAACCACCAACGGTCGCCGATCCTCTCCCTCGATCACGTCGAACGACAGGCGCGCTCCGTACTCCTTCCCGTCGTTGGTGTCCCCACGCTCGCCGCTCCCGAGCCAGGCGCCGCCTTGAAGGGTCGTGCGCCCGCCCAGCCGGGCGCTCAGCATGACGCCGCGGTTCCGGCCCCCGGTGCCGATCGCGGTCAGGAAACCCGATGTCGAGGTGCTGCCGCCCAGACCACGGATTCGAGTGGCCCGCTCGATCACCAGCAGCCGCTTCGCAGACTCCAGCTCGATCCCGTTGATGGGGACCTTGAACTGGCCAGCCCGGATCGCCAGCGCCGGAGTCGCCTTCCATTCGACGTAGGCGTCACGGATCCGCGCCCGGTCGCTGTCGAAGTCCGCCTGGATCGCAGCGCTCACGGTCTCGGTCGCGCTTCCGTAGAGGGCCACGCGGATGCGTCGGAGCTCCGCGTCCACGCCCAAAACCGAATCCACGGACGACGAAGCCGTTTGCTGATGCACGAGCCAATCGAGCCGCACCCGGTCGGCCAGGGTCGTCGTCACCGGCGGTGGCGCCTCCTGCGCCTCGGCTTTAGCCGCGAGCAGAACCAGGAGGGCGACGGTCGATACGAATCGGGATCTCAAGCAACACCTCCGGTATCCAGGTCATGGACGATCAGGACGTTCTGAGATGCCTTCTGGACCAGCTCCAGCGCCACGTTCCGCTTGGTACGATCGGGCCACGTGCCCGGCTGGTGTCCGCCGAGGACGATGAGATCGTGGCTTCCTTCCTCGGTTTCTTCGAGGATCTGGGGGACGACGGGGCCATGACGGACGCGCGCCTCGGCCTGGACGCCGTGGGCTCGCACGACCTCAGAGGCCTGCTCGAGATGGCGTCGGACCCACCCGGGTGGGTCCGTGGCCGGGCTGACGTCCGGTCGGGGATCGACATAGAGGAGAGTCGCCTCGGCCCCGGTCGCACGCGCCATCTGGGCCCCGAAGGCCACGTCGCGCTTCCCCGCCTCCCCCGCCGCCGTGCACATGAGAACCCGCCGAACGTCGTCCTTCCCGTTGGCGATCAGGACGGGGAGAGGGGTTTCGTGGATCACCTCCTCGAGGATGCCAAGGCTACGGAGGCCAGTCCGCCGGCATCGGCCGGGACCCGGCAGGACGAGCAGGTCGTAGGCGCCGCTGTGGGCTTCCCTGAGGATCTCTCGGGTCGGCGGGCCGACGAGGACCCGCATGTCGAGCGGGGCGGCGCGCTGGGCGAACGCCTCCTCCGTCTCGGCGGCCAGGCGCTGCCCCGCCGATTCGTCGCGCGCAACGCAGGCCACGGTGAGCTGACCCCTGAGATCCTTCGAGAGGTCGGTCGCCAGGCCGACCACCAGCGGGAGCTGATCCGCCTTCTCCACGCACAGCAGGAGCCGCAGCGTGAGGCGCGGCACGAGATGGTACGCCTTGACGCCGATCCGGACGGTGCGGCCGATCCTCGTCCTGCCGCCTCCGTTCGAGGTGCCCGGCAGGCTGACCCACAAGGGGATCCCCGGGGAACCGAAGTGAGGCGTGATCGGCCAGGCCCCGGGGAGCGGATCCATACGGACGCGCACCCGTTCGACGGAGCCCAGCGCCAGCGCCTCCTCGATCCGCCCGACTCCCAGCTCGAGACCGTCGACGTCCTCGTCTTCGGCGGTCAGGGAGAGGTCCTCGGGTCGGAGCAGGACGGCCCAGCCGACCGCCGGCTGGAGATCCGGCGGGTCGGGCGGTAGCGGCAGGCGCAGCGGACCCAACCGGAGCTCGCCCTCCTGGCGGCGGACGCCGAGCAGGTTGGCGTCGCCGATGAAGGAAGCCACGAACTGGTGCCGCGGCCGGCGGTAGAGGTCTCCGGGGGCGCCAACCTCCAGGAGACGACCCCGCTCGATCACGCCGATCCGATCGGCCAGCTCGAACGCCTCCTCCTGATCGTGGGTCACCAGGATGGAGGTGACGCCGAGCCGCTCCTGGATTTCCTTGAGGGAGCGGCGGAGCTGGGACCGGATCTTGACGTCCAGGGCGCCGAACGGCTCGTCCAGGAGGAGGACCGAAGGCGAGAACGCGAGCGCCCTGGCGACGGCGACCCGCTGCTGCTGCCCGCCCGAGAGTCGACGAACGTTCCGCCGTCCGAGGCCGGCCAGCCCGACCAGGGCCAGGAGCTCGTCGCGGCGTTCCACCCGCTCTGCCGCATCCACCTTCCGCACCGCGAGCCCGAACTCCACGTTCTCGGCCACCGTCATGTGCGGAAAAAGCGAATAGTTCTGGAAGACCAGCCCGAGGTTGCGGGTCTGGGGCGACCAGTCGGTCACGTCCTCGCCGTGCAGGAGGACCCGCCCGTCGTCGACCGGCACGAGCCCGGCGATCATGCGAAGGACGGTGCTCTTGCCGCTGCCGCTCGCCCCCAGCAGGACGAACAGCTCTCCCTCCTCGATCTCGAGCGACACTCGATCGACGACCGTATGGTGTCCGTACCGCTTGACCAGGTCCTTCAGGACGATGCTCATGGTCCCTCCGTGCGCGTTCGCTTCCGTAAGAGCTCCATCCCGATCAGAATGGTGAACGAGATCAACGCCAGCATCGTGGACACCGCATACGCCCCCACCGCGTTCCGATCGTCGAGCGAGCGGAAGATGAAGAGCGTCGCGGTCTCGGTGAGGCCGGTCACGCTGCCGCTCACCACGAGGACCGCCCCGAACTCGCCGAGGGCGCGGGCCAGCGTAAGCGAGATCCCGTAGAGGAGCCCCCAGCGTATCCCGGGCAGGGTGACCCGGCGGAAGGTCTGCCAGGGGCCCGCCCCCATGGTGTAGGCGGCGTTCTCCTGCTCGGTGCCCAGCTGCGCCAGTACCGGCATCACCTCACGGATCACGAACGGGAGGGCGACGAACGTAGTGGCGAGCCACATCCCGGGGAGAGCGAAGACGACGGTCACGCCCAGCGCTCGGGCCACGGGCTCCAGCCACCCATCCCGCCCGAACAGGAGGATGATCATGAATCCCGCGATCACCGGTGAGACCGCGAACGGGAGGTCCACCAGCCCGTTCGCGAGCGTGCGTCCCGGGAAGTCGTGGCGGACGAGGACCCACGCGATGGCCGTGCCGAAGACCGTGTTCACGATCGTGGCCGCCATGGCGAGACCCACCGTGAGCTGGAGCGCATGGAGGGCGTCCGGAGAAGTCACCTGTCGCACGAACTCTCCGGCTCCCTGCCCGAATGCGCCCACGACCATGGCCACGATCGGGCCCGCGAGGAGGAGGCCGGCGTAGACGAGGGCTGCCCCCACGAGCAGCCACTCCACTCCCAGCGGCCGCCGGCGCTCGTCCGTCGGTCGCGCGGTCATGGGGACTCTTCGCGTGGCCGATTCTGGATCCGGTCCACTCCCAACATGAGCGAAAACGAAAGGGCCAGCAGGACTACCGAGATCGAGCTCGCGGCCCGCACATCCCCGGCCTCGATCTGCTGGTAGAGGTAGACCGGAGCGGTCAGGGTTCGGCCGGGAATGTTGCCGGCCACGACGATGATCGAGCCGAACTCGCCGAGAGCCCTGGCGAAGCTCAACATCGAGCCGGTCAGGATCGCCGGGGCGATCGTCGGGAGGACGACCCGGCGGAACGTGGTCCACCCCGAGGCACCGAGCGTGTGCGCCGCCTCTTCCTGCTGGCGCTCGGCGCCCTCCAGGACCGGCTGGACGGTGCGGACGACAAAGGGATAACAGACGAACAGGAGCGCCAGCACGATCCCCGGGATCGCATAGATGACGGGCATCCCCCGCCCGTCGAGCCAGGTCCCGATCGAGCTCTGGGGACCGTACATCGCGACCAGCATGACGCCGGTCACCAGCGTCGGGACGGCGAACGGCAGGTCGACCGCCGCGTTCAGGAGGGTGCGACCGGGGAAATGGAAGCGGACGAGGATGTACGCGGTCAGGGTCCCCGCCACCCCGTTCACGGCGGTCATCGCGATCGCCGCTCCCACCGTGAGCCCCAGCGCGCGCAGTGCGAGCGGCGAGCTGACGTCAGCCAGGAACGCCGACAGGCCGTCTCCGAGGCCGCGCTCCAGGACCGCCGAGAGGGGCAAGACGATCATGAAGCCCAGGTAGCCGAGGGCCGCGACGCGCACGCCCCACCGCCCCCAGGGTCGGGGCGGAGCGCCGACCGCGGATCTCCCGAAGCGGATCCGCACCGCGCCCTGTCCCGCACCCCTCATCACGATCCGTGGAGCTCCTGGAAGGCGCGGGTGAAGATCCCCCGAGGGCCGAAGATCTCCGCCCGCACCTGCGTCCATCCGCCCAGGGCGTCGATCCCCCAGAGGTCCTGGACCTCCGGAAACCGGCTCGCGAACTCGCGCGCGACCGTGGGATCCACCGGGCGGTATCCGTTCTCGGCGAACGCGCGCTGGGACTCCTGCCGCCACAGGAAGTCGACGAACGCGTCGGCCACCTCCCGGACGCCGTGGCGGTCGGCGTAGACGTCCACTACCGCGACCGGGTTCTCGATCAGGATCGTGGAGGTCGGGACGACGTACTCGTAGTCCTCCCCGGCTTCCTGGGCGACCTGGACCTCGTTCTCGTACGTGATCGCCACGTCGCCGACTCCGCGCTCGAAGTTCGTGATCGATTCCCGCGCCCCCTTGTCCATGATCCGAACGTTGCGCAAGACATCCTGCAGAACTCCGAAAGCGGCTTGGGGATTGTCGGCAGGCACGCCCGCGTGGCCGCGCAACGCGGCACCGTAGAGGGCGGCCACGTTCCACTGGGCGCCGCCCGAGGTCTGGGGATCGGGAGTCAGCACCTCGACCCCCGGTCGTGCCAGGTCCGCCCAGTCGCGGATCCCCTTCGGGTTGCCGGCCCGGACCGCCATGACCGCGATCGAGTTCGTGATCATTCCGCCGTGGGGCTTGGCCCGCCAGTCATGGGTGATGAGTCCGGCCTCGGTGAGCTTGTCGACGTCGGCTTCGAGCGAGAGTGCCGCAACGTCGGCCTCGAAGCCGCCGACGATCGCGCGGGCCTGCGCCCCGCTTCCTTGATAGGACTCACGAAAGACGACGTCCTGCCCGGTGCGTGTCTTCCAGTATTCCTGGAAGGCGGGGATGATCCCCTCCCCGTACGCCTCCCGGGGGGTCGTATAGGCCCCTAGGACCAGGGTGACGCGCGGGACCTGGGCCCGCTCCTCGACGTCGCCACAGCCGGTGACCGATAACGTCGCGGCGAGCCCCAGGGCTGCCCACGCGAGACGAATGCCTAGTTTCATGGTAGGAATTCCCTCCAAAAAAAAGGGGGGGTCAGGACACCGCGGGCCGCCGGGCGAGGTCCGGCTCTTCGTCGGCGCAGAGGTCGGCCAGGGTCGTCGAGTAGAGGACGTCCGCGATCGCCCCCTCGACCCGGGTCCAGAGCCGCTGCAGGCCGGGTGTGGAACCCGTTGCCGCTCGACCCTCGCCGGGCAGGTCGGCCAGGCCCAGCCGCTCGTCCAGGAGCCGGATCGCGTCGCCGGCGGTGATGAAGCGGGGCGGACGCGTCAGGCGATACCCGCCCGCGGCGCCGACCTGGCCCTCGACCAGACCCCCCTCCCGGAGGGCCTTGAGGATCTGTTCCAGGTACTTGAGCGGAACCCCGCACGCCTCCGCGATCTGGCGCGCCGGTACCAGGCCCTCGGATGCCCGGTGGGCGAGGACGATCAGGGAACGCAGGCCGTACTCGCTCTTGGCGGAGACGTTCATGGCGCGATGGGTGCTCGGGGGCCGGCGACAATACCCAGTGTCATACTAGGAATTATATCCTACCCGACCGTCCGTGGCAAGACCCTTTAAAGCATTTGCGCGCCCGCCTCGGAGGCGAGCGGGAAGTGGGCCAGGAGCCGGTAGTCCTTGAGGCCGAGGACGACCGGGTCCCCCGGGTCGAGCGCCATCTCGGAAGCCTCCCATTTGGTCCGCGAGGCGAGGACGGGCAGGCCCCCGATGTCGATCTCGCCCCCGGGGGCTCCGTCCGCCCCGGCCAGCAGGCGGAGCCGGACGACCAGCCGCTCGCTCGGGCCCACGAACAGCACCCGGTCCACGATCGCGGGCCCGAGCTCGATCGGCACGTGCAGGAGGTGGGGCGCGAAGGCGACCGCCACGTCCTCGGGCCGGAACACGACCTTGACCGGCTGGCCCGTGTGGAGGACCGGCACGGTCTCGGGGCGCCTGAGGCGCAACCATCCGATCGCCACCGAGTCCCCCGTCCACCGGCCGAGGAGCACGTTCGCCGCCCCGAGGAAGCGGGCCACGAACTCGTTCCGCGGCTGGTTGTAGAGCTCGAAGGGAGTTCCCGACTGCTCGATCCGGCCCCCGTTCAGAACCACGATCCGGTCGGCCAGCTCGAGCGCCTCGTCCTGATCGTGGGTGATGAAGAGCGCGGAAGTCCCCGAGCGGGCAATGATCTCGCGGACCTCACGCCGGAGCGTCACCCGAGTGGAGGCGTCGAGGGCGTTGTACGGCTCGTCGAGAAGAAGGACGGGGGGATCGAAGGCGAGCGCGCGCGCCAGGGCGACCCGCTGTCTCTGCCCCCCCGACAGCTGGCCCGGGAGCTTGTGACGGTGGGCCTGCATGTCAATGAGATCGAGGAGCCGCTCGAGGCGCTCCCGGATCCGCCCCGCAGGAGCGCGGCGAATCTCCAGGCCGAACGCCACGTTCCGCTCGACCGTCATCGGGGCGAAGAGGGCCTGTTCCTGGAAGACGACCCCCAGCCGTCGCGCCTGGGGGCGCATCCCGTCGGCACGGCGCCCGCCGATCCAGATCGTGCCGGCGTCGGCGGGCTCGAGGCCCGCGACGATCCGGAGGAGGGTCGTCTTCCCGCTTCCCGAAGGACCCAGGACGACGACCAGCTCGCGGCGCCCCACCTCCAGGTCCACGCCGCAGAGGACCTGCTGGCTGCCGTACGCTTTCTCGAGGCCGCGAACGGCGAGGGCGCACTCCTCGGGACGCAGGGGTCCAGAGGTGCCGCTCAGCGACCCTTCCACTCCGGCGGCCGCTTCTCGAGGAAGGCCCGGACGCCCTCCTCCTTGTCCTCGGTCGCGAAGGCGAGCGCGAACAGCTCGCGTTCGTGGGCGAGCCCGGCCGAGAGCGGCATCTCGTAGGCGGCCCGCAGGGCACGCTTGGCCAGGGCCAGGGTGACGGGGCTCTTCTCGGCCATCGAGCGGGCGATCTCGAGCGTCCGCTCGCGGAGCTCCACCGCCGGGACGATCTCGTCGAGGAGCCCGATCTCGTAGGCCGAGACCGCGTCGATGATCTCTCCGGTCAGGACGAGCTGGAGGGCCTTCCCGTAGCCGACCAGCCGGGGCAGGCGCTGGGTCGCGCCCCCGCCGGGGATGATGCCGAGGCGGACCTCCGGCTGACCCATCTGCGCCGAGTCGGCTCCGATCCTCAGGTCGCAGGCGAGCGCGAGCTCGCAGCCCCCTCCGAGGCACCAGCCGTTGATCATCGCGATGGTCGGCTTGGGGAAATTCCAGACATCGTCGAAGAGGCCCGTGCGCATCGCCTCCCGCTGCTCGGTCGGGGTCCGGCCGGCGAACTCGGAGACGTCCGCGCCGGCCACGAACGCCTGGTCGCCGGCGCCCGTGAAGACGACGACCCGGACGGCGGGATCGGCCTCCGCTTCCGCGAGCGCCCTGGAGGCGGCCGACCGCACGGCCTGGTTGAGCGCGTTCCTCTTCTCCGGCCGGTCCACGGTCAGGATCGTTACGCCATCCACGGTTTCCGCGCTCAGCACCTTCTCAGCGCTCATCGCGCAGCCTCCTTCGGCGGGTCTTCCTTCGGTACGGCCTTGCCCTCCCGCCAGACGTAGAACCCCTCGCCCGTCTTGCGACCGAGCTTCCCCTCGTCCACCAGCCGGCGGAGGACCGCCGGCGGCTCGAAGCGCGTCGGGTCGATCGTCCGCGCCAGGTGCTCGGCGATCGCGAGCCGGACGTCCAGGCCGACCAGGTCGGTCAGCTTCAGCGGCCCCATCGGGTGGTTGTAGCCGAGCTCCATGGCGAGGTCGATGTCCTCGGCCGCGGCCACGCCTTCCTCCATCATCCGCATGGCCTCGAGGCCGAGCGTAAGGCCGAGCCGGCTGGTGGCGAAACCGGGCGCATCGCGGACCACGATGGGGCGCTTACCCAGCGATTCGGCGAACGCGCGCGCGCGTTCGACCGCGGCGCTTTCGGTCCCGGGCGCCACGACGATCTCGACGAGCCGCATACGGTGGACGGGATTGAAGAAATGGAGCCCCAGGACGCGGCCGGGCCGTTGGACGGCTTCGGCGATGTCGGCGATCGAGAGCGACGAGGTGTTGCTTCCCAGGATGGCCGTGCCCGGCGCCAGGGTCTCAAGCCGGCGGAAGAGATCGCGCTTCAGGTCGAGCCGCTCCGGGATGGCCTCGACCACGAGGTCGGCGTCGGCCACCGCCGGGGCGAGCTCGGTCTCCAGGCGGAGCCGCTCGAGGGTCGAGACCTTCTCTCCGGCGGTCACCTTGCCGCGCGCGATCCCCTCCTCGAGGGTGCCCTCGATGTCGCTTCGCGCACGGGCCGGGACCGCCGGGTCGGCGTCGAAGAGGGTGGTCGCGTAGCCGGCCTGGGCGCTGGCCTGGGCGATTCCCCGCCCCATCGTCCCGGCGCCGATCACCGCGACCCTGCGGATCGGCGGGCCGGTCACGCGATCAATCCCCCTCGAACGCGGGAGTGACCTTCCCGCGGAAGGCGGCGAGGCCGCGCCGGACGTCGTTCGAGCGGAAGCAGGCGAGCTGGCTCTCCACCTCGACGGCCAGCATCTCGTCCAGGCCCCGGTCCAGGCTCGCATGGACCGCGCGCTTGATGCGGGCCACCGACAGGGGCGGCGCGGCGGCGAGCCGGCGGGCCCAATCCAGTGCCTCCGTCCACAGCCGCTCGTCCGGGACGACCCGGTTCACCATCCCGAGCCGGAGTGCCTCGGCGGCCGGCACCATGCGCCCCGACCACATCAGCTCGAGGGCCTCCGATTCGCCCACCAGGCGCGGCAGGAGATACGTCCCGCCCCAGTCGGGATGGAGGCCGATCCGGGAGAAGGTCTGCCCGATCGAGGCCGACTCGGCCATGACGCGGAGATCGCACGCGAGCGCCAGGTTGGCGCCGCCCCCCGCGGCGGGGCCGTTGATGGCGGCAAGGACCGGCTTGTCCAGGCTCCGAATGACGGTGACGACGCGTTCGCCGGCCCGGAGCAGCTTCTCGAAGTCGCGGTCGTTCCCGGTTTCGACCAGCTCCCGGAGGTAATCCACGTCCGCGCCGGCGCAGAAGCCGCGGCCCGCCCCGGTCACGATCACGACCTTGACCGCCGGATCCATGCCCAGCTCTTCGAACGCGTCCCCGATCCGGTCACGCATGTCGCCCGCGAAAGCGTTCAGCTTCTCGGGGCGATTCAGCCGGACGACGCCGATCGCTCCGTCACGCTCGGTGAGGACCCGATCGGCGGCGGAGGTCACGCGGCCCGCTCCACGAGGACGGCCGTTCCCAGACCGCCGCTCACGCAGAGGGTAGCGATCCCGAGCCGGCTCCCCCGCCGCGCCATCTCATGGAGGAGGGTGACCATGATCCGCGCGCCTGTCGCACCGATCGGGTGGCCCAGCGCGATCGCGCCGCCGTTCACGTTGACCTTGTCGAGGTCGAGGTCGAGATCGCGGGCGACCGCGAGGACCTGGGCCGCGAACGCCTCGTTGAGCTCGATCAGATCGACCTCCTGGAGGGTCAGGTCCTGCCGATCGAGAAACGACCTGACGGCGGGGACGGGTCCGATCCCCATGATCGCCGGGTCGACCCCGACGTTGGCCCAGTCGACCAGGCGTGCCATCGGCTCCAGGCCGTGCCGCTCGACCGCATCCGCGGACGCCACCAGGACCGCCGCCGCGCCGTCGGTGATCCCCGACGCGTTCCCGGCATGGACGGTGCCGTCGCCACGGAAGACGGGAGGGAGCTCGGCCAGCTTCTCGACCGTCGTCCCCGGGCGGGGATGCTCGTCCTCGGCGAGCCCGCCGTCCGGAAAGGGGGCGATCTCGGCCTGCCACTTTCCGGCCTCGCGGGCCGCACCGTGGCGCCGCTGGCTCTCGGCCGCGTAGCGGTCCTGCTCCTCGCGTGGGATCCCGTAGCGCTCGGCCAGCGTCTCGGCGGTCTCGCCCATGAGCTTCCCGCACAGGGGGCACATGAAGCCGTCCCGGTACATCCCGTCCACCAGCTCGCCGTGACCGAGCCGGTAGCCCCATCGGGCGCGGGGCAGGAGGTACGGGGTCTGGCTCATGGCCTCGGTGCCGCCCGCAAGGACGAGGTCCGCATCGCCGAGGGCCACGGTCTGCCACGCCTGGACGATGCCGACCAGGCTCGACGCGCACGCCTGGTTGATGGTGTAGGCGGGAACGTCGTCGGGGACACCGGCGCGGTGGGCGATCTGTCGCGCCACGTTGGGGCCGACACCGGCCTGCCGGCCGTTTCCCATGATGGTGAGATCGACGCGCACGGGCTCGAGCGCCGCCCGCTCGAGACAGGCATGGGCGGCGTGAGTGCCCAGGTCGGCCGCGGTCTTGTCGGCCAGCGCGCCGCCGAACTTGCCGATCGGGGTGCGCACGGGGGCGCAGAGGTACGTGGGACGCGGGTAGCGGGGCTGCACGGGAGCGGAATATCGTCCCGGCCTTCAGCCTGTCAAACCAGGCATGGACGTGGGTTCCTGCCCTTCGCGCCCGATCTGTGCGTCGAGATCGTCTCGCCCTCGAACACCCCCGCCGAGATCCACGAAAAGGTGCTCGAGTATCTGGAAGGGGCGGCCCGTCTCGTGTGGGTGGTTCACCCCGAAGCGGAGACGGTCACGGAATATCGCTCACCCACGGAGATCCGCATCTTCAGGGTGACCGACGACCTGGACGGGGGCGAGACCCTGTCGGGTTTCCGCGCGCCCGTGGCGAGCCTTTTCCCACGATAAGCCCCGGGTCCTGGGGCGTGGCGATTTGCTGACGGGCCCCCCGGCGCCTCCCCGAGTGGGCCGCGACCCTACTGCGCGACCCGCTGGATGCTCTCGCACACCATCGTGACGGTCTCCATCGCCACCTCGCCCCCACGCGACGCCCTGGCCTTGAGGAACTCGAAGTCACTGACGTTGCCCTGTGCTGCGAGGCCGCCGATCTCGATCTTCGACGGCCAGGCGTTCTCGAGATGGTACCGGGCGATCGGCTTGCCGTCGTAGTCGTACATGACCAGCGACGCGCTCTTGCGGGCCGCGGCCATGTTCCCCTCCCGGACCGCTTCGTGCCACGCCAGCATCTCCGGGCGCCGGGTCTTGCCACGCTTAAAGACGATCTCCACCGGCTCGACCCTGGAATTGATGCCGGCCAGCTCGGAAAACGAAGCAATCTCGACGCCGTCGATCGTAATGCTGAACCGCGCGGCAGTCGCGGGAATTGTGATGGTTGGGGTTGTCCGATACCAGCCCTGGCCCGCAGGGGGTGGTTGGGCTTCCGGACCCTCGTTCGGCGTGGCGGCAACGTTGCCGATCGCCTTGCCGATGAGGGGGTCGCCCGCGGGAGCCTCGGTTCGGTCCCAATGAAACTGGACCTTGACGCGTCCATACCTGTCGCCCGGCGAGACACTGGTGACTCGGACCCTGGCGAGCTTGATCGTCGTGTACTTCGTCGAGCCGGGGAAATACGGCGAGCGCTCCCCCGCGTTCCCAACGCTCAGGCTCAGCTCGTCGAGCGTTTCACCCTTTTCGAGAACCTCTCTGAGAGCCATCGCCAGCGGCCCCTCGGGCAGCTCCACGGTCGCCGCACGCACTGTGCCCCCGGCGATGCCTTCGGGCCTACTCGGTTCCAGCAGATCCACAGGGGTCGGGTCGTTGTACAGGCTGCCGAGGACATAGGGACGGGCGTCCACGGCCTGTCCTTCCTGGGCCTGCACCGCGACCGGTACCGTCAGCGCGGTCAGTAGCAACGTGATCACCGGGCATTTCCTCATGCGGGGCCTCCCTGCTGCTTCGGTTCCGATCCTCGACGTGTCGAGCTCATGGTTTTGCTGGCCTCCCTGGTCCTCCCGTGCCTGTCCTCATCTTAGCGAAAGGTCTTAGAGTCGAATGAATGCCGGCCCGATCTGCTCGTGTCGTTCCGCCAACGAGGGCTCGGCGCGCCACACGCGATCGGCTCTCCAGTTGAGGGTGAGGGTCAGCACCGTCTGTCGGTCGAAGGACGGTGGCTCGTCGAGGTGGCTCCAGCTGCGGTTCCAGTCGCTGGCGACCTCGAGGTTGAGGAGCGCTCCGGCCCAGGGCGGCGACCAGCGCAGAACGAGCTGGTACTGGTCGGTCTTGAACTCGCTGTCGTCGAGGTCGTTGTCGACACGGGTCCAGGCCATCCGCGGGGTGACGGCGAGCCACAGCTTGTCGATGGCGAGCGCGGGCTGGAGCGACAGCAGGAGCTGGTTGGTGGTGCCGATCTCGGGCGCCGCCTCGGTGCGGGTGGTGGCGACGTTGGCCGACAGGTTGAGGTAGCTCGTCAAGCCACCGCCGGCGGCGAAGGAGACCCCGGTCACGGTCTGGTCGCTCAGGGGCTGGACTTGGTCGGTGAAGTCCTGCCAGGTCAGGGCCTGGGTGAGGCTAAAGGGCCCCACGGTCTCGCTGAAGCTCAGGTCGGCCCCTCTCTGGGTGCGGTCCGTCTCGGGGAGGCCGAACTCGTCGACCGGGTCGCCTTCCTGGCCGACGACGTTGCCACCCACGCTGAGCGAGACGCGCTGTCCGATGGGCGCGGCGAGCCGGACGCTGGCGCCGTTCTCGGTCGTCTCGGGATCGCCGGCGGCTTCGTGGATCCCGCCCCGGACGTGGCGGTAGGCGCCCGAGAGCGACGCCTGGCCGAAGTATGTGTTGAGCGAGAGCTCGGCCCGGGTGCGGTCGGAGATGCCACCGGGCGTGAAGCCGCGGTTGGCGGGGTTGACGAAGCCCTCGCCGGTCCGACCGACGGTGAAGGCGTAGCCGAAGGTGCCGGCGGTGCCGTCCACGCCGAAGCGGAACGCCCGGCCGTCGCGGTCCTCCTCGAAGCCCCCCTCGCCAGGGTCGAAGTCGCCGCCGGCCGCCTCGCCGAGGAGCCTCAGCCAGGGCCTGAGGTGGGCGACGCCGATCATGCCCAGCGCCTTCCCCTCGCCGCCCGCCGAGAAGCCTTCGACCTCGGGATCGGTCACCTCGAGCCACATCGTGCGGAACAGGAAGCGCCCTGCCTCGTCGGAAGCCTGGTAGGCGGCGGCGTCGATGTCGGGCTCGAAGGCGCTGAAGCTGCCGTTGGCGCTCAAGTCCACCGAGCGGTAGTAGGCGAGCCGTCCGGCGGGCGTACCGAACGTGCCCTGGAGGGCGCCGCCCGAAGTCGCCACGGTCAGGAACTCGGTCTGGTCGAAGAACGAAGGCGGCGCGAAGCCGATGGCGAACTCCTCGCGGAAGCCGCCCTGGGTGGCGCCCAGTCGGGTCAACCAGTTGCGGCTCTCCTCGCGGGCGCCCCACGGGTCCTCGAGGTCGTGGCTGCCGGAGAGGTCGGCCGTCGCCTGCTGTTCGAAGGCCGGCCCACGGAAGTCGGTCTGGGTCGAGAGCTGGAGCCGGGTCAGGGGCGGCGGATCCTCGAAGTCGGAGGCGATCGTGCTCGTCGTGCTCATGAGGCTCAAGCCCAGCTGGCCGCTCGAGCCGGCTTCGTCCTGTGCACCGACCGGGCCACCGGCCGCGGGCACTCCCAGCGCTTCGGGCGTCGTGACCGCTGGATCGAAGCGCAGGCGGCGGGTAGGGGACCTGGCGAAGCTCGAGACCAGCCGGACGGGTGCGCCTCGCCAGCCCGTTGCCCCGGGTGGGGCTTCCGATGCGCCGCCATCGCCGGGCAGCGTGAAGAGGACCCACGGGGTCGGCTCGCCCAGGACCTCGCCGGGGAAGACCGCGCGCACGCGGAACCGCTTCGGCCCCGGGCCGAGCAGCTCGAGGAGCGCTTGGTCCGGCCGCCAGTCGGTGTCGGTGACGCGACGGCGGAAGGCGGTCCACGGGCGCGCGTCGGACGCCGCGTCGACGGCGTCCTCGATCTCGACCTCGTAACCCGAGGCGCCCGGCACCAGCGTCCAGCGGAAGCTGGGCGCTTCGGGATCGATCACGGCGCCCGAGTCGGGCTCCAGCACCTTGAGCGCCGTCCGGCTCTCGGTGGCCTGGAAGAAGGGCACCTCCCGCGGCGGCAGGCTCGGCGGGCTCTCGATCACGAGCTCCAGCCGGTGCTCGCCGGTGAACGAGAGCGGAATCGGGATCAGCGAGCGGACCTCGACCGGGTAGCCGCTCGCCACGACGCGCGTGAAGCGGTCGAAAGGAACACCGTCCAGGAGCCACGTCCCGACCACGGTCCCCATCCCGCTGGTCGCGAGTAGGGCCTGGGCGTGGACGGCCTGGCCCGGTTCCAGGATCTGCCACGGCCGGGGCGCCACGATCGCCGCGGCGGTCACCGCCAGCGGCGCCGAGAGCGATCCGGCCGGGTAGACCAGGAGCATCGCCCCACCGGTGGCGGTCCCCCCATCGGGGTTGGTGAGCGCCAGCTGGTAGGGACCGGGACGGGCGTCCGGGCGCACGGCCACCACCACCTCGGCCGCGCCCGGGCCCAGGACCTGCGCCGAGGTCACCGTGACCCCTGGAGAGATCGAGGCGATCGTCGCCCCGGGCTGGAAGTTCTGGCCTGTGATCCGGAGCCGGTTGTCGGTCGTCCCCGTCACCACCGAGGGCGGGGTGATGGCGCTGATGAGGGGCTGGCTCGAGGGAGCCGTGACGGTCACGCTGGCGGCCGCGGTACGGGAGCCCGGGATCCCGGCCGCCGTGCCCGTGAAAACGAGCGAGGTCGTGCCGGCCGGGGCCGATGCGTCTGCGGTGACGCTGACCGCCTGCGAAGCGCCGGCCTGGAGGCTGAAGCTCGCCGGTTGGATCTCAAGCGCGCCCGCGGCCCCCGCGCTGACCGAGATCGAGCCGGCGAAGCCGCCGATCCCCGTCGCCGAGACGTTCACGACTCCCGACCCGCCGGGCGCCACCGAGAGGCTCATGGGCGACGCCGTCAGCGAGAAGTCCTCGGCCGGCGGCGGGGGCGGCGCCGGACCCGTGACCTCGACCCGGATCGATGCCGCCCGCCTGCCGGCGATCCCGGACGCCGTCCCCACGAACGCGCCCACGATGGGGCCGATGGCGGCCGTCTCCGATGCCGTGATCGTCACCGCGCGCGAACCGCCCGCCGGGAGCTCGAACGAGGCCGGATCGAAGGTGAGACCGCTCAGGGACGGCGAGACCACCGACACCGTGCCCCCAAAGCCGTCGATCGGCAGCGCGGTCACCGTCACCGACGTCGTGCCACCCCGCTCCACCGACACGCTCGGCGGCATGGCCGAGAGCGAGAAGTCGGGTCGCTCGACGATCACCGTCATCGGGAAGCTGTGGGTCTCCAGCGACGAGGTCCCCACCAGGCTACCGGTGTACGTGCCACGAGGGACGTCCGAAGCGGCCGCGAAGACGAAGGTGAGCGGCGGGTAGGGGAAGAACGAGGTCTGCGTCCCGCCCGTCGAGATCCCCGACGGAAAGCCTGTGAAGGAGTAGAAGATGTCCACCGTGAATCCGCCCGAGGCCGTCGTTGACACCGTCACGGAGCGGGAGGCGCCGCCCGCCACCAGACGGACGGGATTGGGCGAGATCTGGGCGGAGAAATCCTGCGCGACCGCGGCCCACGGGAGCAGAGTCACGAGCGCCATCGCGGCAAGCGCCGCGACGGTCGACCGGAAGCGCGTGCAAGGCAGACTGAGGACAGGCAGCAAGACCATCTGCCCCAGCTTACGGACCGGTCTTAGGGCCTCATGAGAGTCGGCTTAAGGTTTGGAGGGCTAGTCGTCCTCGAGCAGGACGTGACCGGATCTTGATTTGAACGACCGAAGGTCCCTCCCGGCGCTGATGATCTGGAAGACCGCCAGGCGGGGACCGGCATCGGTGGCCCCGCTCACGGCGTAGCTGGTCACGTGGACACTCCCGTGCTCCCACTTCGTCCGTCCCGGCAGTTTCAGGATGAGGTCCACGGGCTTACCGGTCCGGTGAGCCTGCCTGAGCTCATCCTGTAACCCCCCGGGCATCACCTCGATCTCCAGGCTCTCAGGATTTGCGTTGCGGGCCTGCTCGGGGTCCCAGCCCCTCACCACGACCTTCTCGGCCTGCATCCCAGACATCTGGAACAGGGCCTCCCCGTCGTTCCCGGTGTGGACGGCGCCGACTCGCAGCCAATTCGAGGGATTCTCCCCGACCGCGCCGGACGGCTGCTCGCTGCTGGGAGTGGGAGGAGTGGCGTCTTTGCGGGTGGGTCCCCCATCGTCACAGCTCCCCTCGACCCGCACGCGTACCCGCCGCAGGTTGTTCTGCTCGTCGCCCTCGGCCACCAGCAGGTCGTCATCGACATGGACGTAAAGAGTCCACGTGCCCACGACGAGCGGGAGCAACCCGCTCGATGTTTGCTGGTCGCCGGCGGCCAGGCCCGCCAGCGCGTCGTCGGCCAGTGAAGGACCGTTGGCGGCGTCCAGATGGATCCGGTTGGTCGTCGCCCCGGCACCGGCCTGGCCCTGGTTCCCGGTGTCGTACCGGTAGCGGAAGAAGCAGCGCCCACCCTGCTTGGAGGAGGCGGCATCCGTCGAGACCGTCGCCGTCTGCCCCCAGGGGATGAAGATCGTCGCCACTGTCAGGCCGTTGAGAGGCAGCAGATCGGCCACCGCCGCCACGAGTCCGGCGGCCGGCGGGCCTTCACCGGGGCGGGCCGCCCCCTCCTCGACCTTCTTGAGGTCGTAGCCTGCCTTCTCGGGGCCGGCCGGGGCGGCGAGCTTCTTCTCGGAGTAGTCGAACTTGATCTCGGTGAAGTTCAGCGAGAGGGTCTCGGTGGGGCTATCCTGAGTCCCGCCGGTTTGGTAGCTCGAGATGATGACGTTCTCCAGCTTGATCTCCAGGTATTCCTGCGAGCCTCCACCCTTCGGGACCGTCAACGTGGCCACGGGGAAGCGCTGGTTCCTGGCGAGGGCTTGGGCAATCAGCGGGGTCGACTTGTCCACCCTCTTCAGGATCCTCACGGTACGTGCGTCGGGAGGAGGCGTCGCCGAGATGTCCATGGGCCCCATGTTCATGGTGGGACCGCCCCAGGAGATGCCGAGAATCTCCATTCCGTTGGCCTGTGCTTCGGCCCCAATCTCGCCGAGCTTGAAAAAGCCGGACTGGGCTCTCGCGCTCTCGGCCACGGCGAGGGCCAGGACGAGGGCCAGGCCCCAGCCCAGACGCGTCGTGTTCCAACTGCTCATTCCCCTCACCCCTTTCGCAGCTCTCCTCACGGGTTGTAGATGAAGCCGTTGTTGGACTTGTCCGACTCCTGCACGACGTAGGGGTCGTTGACCCGCAGCATGACCTTGTAGTCCTCCACCTGGCCGGTGAGGAGGCCCGGGAAGAGCACCTTGACCTTCGCGGTCTCCCCCGTCGCCAGCGCCGGCACAGCGCTCGAGAAGGTGTGGGGGGTGCCCTCGACGATGACGATGGTCTTGAGCTGGGTCTGCCCGGCGCCTGCAGCGCCGGTATTGCGAACGTCCGCGGTGCCGCCGCTCGCCCCCTGCGGAACGAAGTCGTCGATGACGAGATCGGGAAGGGACAGGGTCAGGCCGCCGACCGCCACGCCCACGGTCTTGGCCTTGCACTGGACCGAGTAGCAGGCGTCGTTCGACTTCTTGACCCCCTCCGTCGGACTCGTGATCTCGAGCCGCACGCAGCCGCTGTGGGAGCCGGGCTTGGACGGGGCGGCAAGCTGCGCTCCGACGCCGCCCGCCGCGGGCGCTGGCGCCGCCTCGTCCATGCCCGCCTGCGCGCCACCGACCTCGAGGTCGAACTGCACCGGCATCGGGAGACCCCCCTTCTGGAAGGTCAGCTGGTTGACCGGACCCAGCGCGCCGTTGTTCCACACCCGGTAGCTCACCGTGCCGGGGCCGGTCGTCTCCAGGACGCCGTTGATCGTCACCTTGGCCGGGCACTCGGCGGTCTGTTTCTTGGGCACCGCCTGGAGCACGGCCTTGTTCACCGCGAAGGCGATGGCAAGGTCCTGAGGTCCGGGAGGGACGGGTGGCTTGGGAGGGCCTTTGATGTCTCCGGGCCCGATGACCCGCGCCGCCTTGCAGCGGACCGGGTTCTCGAGATCGGTCCAGGGGGTCTTCCCCCACTCATCCAAATCCGAGCCCTGGAGCCAATTCGGCCCGCAGATCATGCCGAAGCGGGCCTCGAAGAGTTCGGGGCCGGGATAGATGACGTGCTCCTGGCTCAGGACGTCTCCCTTCGTCCTGCCCTTGGCGAGCTCGGCTTGCAGATACTCGTTGCAGGCGGCCACCACGCTCGCCTTTTCGGTGGCCGACAGGTTCACGGTCTCGTTGAGCACCATTTGGTTCACATAGCTGTCGTCTTCCCAATCGAAGTGGGCCATCCACTCTTGCCCGGTGGAATTGCGCCTCATATCGAGAGACGTTCCCTTGCCATGGGCGTTGTCCTTGCACTGTCCAGAACCCATGAAGTTGTACTCGATGCTCGACGGGGACGCCGACGTATACCCCGTGGGGCCGGCCTCCACTTCGAGCGGCGGGACGATGAAGCCCTGCTCCAGGGTCACCCAGTTGACGTACTCGAACGACTGCGTTCGTGTCCTCACCGTCAGCTCGGAGGGCGGCCCGGGCATCTGGCTCGGCGTACCCGCCGGGCGGATCCGCGCGCCCCCGATCGCAGGCCCGAGGGTTGTCCGTACCGGGGCGCCGGAGGGGCAGACCTGCGAGCGCTGCAAGCGGTGCGCTTTGTCGAAAGCGCGGGTGAGGGCGCTGGAAGTCTCCTCCTGGATCTTGGAGAGCTGCTCGTCCGCCTGCGCCAGCAGCCTGCGCTCCTCCTCGACGACCCCGCCGGGAGGCGTCGGCGTGGGATCGGCCGCGAGGAAGTTCCGGACCCTGGCGCGCAAGGCGGCGGCCTCGGTCTCGGTGACGCAGAGATTCGTCAACCAGCCCTTCAGCTCCGCCTCCTCCTCGGGCTTCACCTCCCGTTCCTTGTCCTGGATGCGGTCGTACTTGGCCATGGCCGCTTGGATCTGCTTCAGATTGGTCTCGATCTGGTCGGCGAAGCTCTTCAGGTCCCTCCCCAGCTCGACGATCGCCGGTGTCCTGGACCTTTCCATCCCGGCCGCGGTCTGACGAACGCTCTGGACGGCCGGCAGGAGAAGACCGATCAGGACGGCGATGATGGCGATGACGACCAGGAGCTCGATCAGCGTGAACCCCCGAGACGGCGCGGCGCGACACCACCGGGGTCCGGGTCGCTTCGGGATCGTGGGCGAGCAGCTCATTGACTTACCTCCTTCTGGGCTGGTCCACCGGGAGGTCCGGCGGCAGCTCCGCATCCGGCCTCTCATTTCGACTAAGGGGTCGCTCGTGACTCCCGTTCTCCTGGCCGCCAGGGGAAGCGCAGGTCCACCGAGATCGTTCCGCCTCCCCGGCCGTCGTCGATCCGTGCGATCGTGATCTCGCGAAGCTCCATACCGGCGGGCCGGTCGTCGGGAGTGATCATCATCTGCTTCAGATCGTCGCGACGCGCGTGCGCATCTTCCAGGATGCGGGCCAGCTCGCTCTTGCTGTCGACCTCCAGACTCAGCTCACCGGCCCCACCCGCCGCGTTCCAGCGCATCCGTACCAGCGTCGCGGAAGCCGGGCTTGCGAGCCCGGGGAGACGGTCAAGGACCACGGCGCCCCGGCGGTCGGCGAGCCCCCTGAGGTAGTCGAGGTCGCCGCGATTGGCGAAAGCCCCGCCGCCCTTCAGCAAGGATCTCTCCTCCATCCCACGCTCAACAAATCGCTTCGCTTCATCGCGACACGAACTCGAGCGTGCCACCGCCCTCCAGATTGGACGACGAGGTCCTTCCGGTCTCCAGATCCAGGATCACCAGCTCCATGCCTGGCTGCTGCTGGTACTGCCTCATCACCAGATCGACGTGCTTCGAGGTCAGACTCAGGCCGGCCATGCGCGCGGCCTCGGTGATCATGTTGGCGACCGGATAGGTCTTGAAATCAGCGGCCGTGGGACTGCCGAACTTCACCGCCTTCCCGCGGCCCGGCTCCCGGCTCGGTGCGGGCTGAGGGATGCTGGGACTGCAGTCGCCGTTCGGCTTGTTGCAGTTGATGATGATGATGGGGGGAAGCTGGGGAACCGGGCCCTGCGCTCCACTTCCTCCGATGCCCGCGACGTCCACGACAAAGAGGCAATCCCCATCGAGGACGGCTGTCCCCACGAAGTTCAGGCTGAGCGACCCGACGCCCAGCTCCTGTAGGCCGGCCGCGCTGGCGCTCACTTGCCACGAGGCGGGTCCGGTCTTCCGCGAAGAATCGATGGAGCCGCGGCCAGACCCTCCGATCGTAATGGGGCCGGTATTCACGTCGCGAGCGTCGGCCCCGCTGCCCAGACGAAGCGGTACCGAGGTCGCCGTCGCCTGAAGGCTCGTAAAGCTCCACTCCATCGAACGAGCCGCTCGCAAATCGCCTACCTGAGCCTGAGAGGTCCGAGCCCCGAGCAGCAGCACGGGGAGCAGGACCGCGGCCCTCAGTACGATCGTCGCCTTCATCGAGTCCTCCTTGTCGGTTCTGCTGTCAGGTGCCCACTCCCTGCATCTCACTTCAGCTTGTGGCCATTGTTGCCCTCGTTCGACTCCTTCACCTTATCGGGGTCGTCGACTCGGGCGTACACGTGCTGGGCGACCATGACCGGCATGTCGGCCTGGATCGTGGTCCAGGCGCTCTTGCCGGCCGCCAATGGCGGCACCGAACCGTGCCAGGCCTTGCCCTGTGGCGTGATCCACAGGCGCACGCCGGTCGCCGCCGAGGCCGCCGCGCCGGTGTTGACGACCTCGACCTTGACGTTCTTCGGGTTGGACGGATCGACCGCAGCCGCCCGGATCCGCAGATCGGGCAGCGCCGCGACCACCGGGGTGCGAGTCGTCACCAGGCGGCCCGGCATGACCGGCTTCGCCTGCGGTTCCGGCTGCGGATCCGCACCCGCTCGCGGAACGGCGAGCCGCACCTTCTCGGGCTCATCCTCGGGCGTCTGCGCGAGCCCGCCCACCGGAGCCAGCGGGCTGCAGGTGATCTCGTAGCTCGCATCGTTCGACTCCGTGACCCCGTCGGAAGGCGATTCGATGAGGAGCCGGGCCCGTCCCGTCGCCACGTTGCCCGGC
>DATEDS010000154.1:0-2780 GCA_035281565.1 Gemmatimonadota bacterium | reverse complement strand
AGGTGCGCGGCCAGCGAGTCCAGGGTCACGCGGACGGTGTCCGCCTGGGGCTCCATGAAGGCCGGAAGGGGCGTGGCCGCCAGCGAATCGACGCGTTCGCGAAAGGCGACCAGGAGCTCCCCGGAGAGTGTCTGGTCGTCTCCGGCCACGGCGGTCTCGAGCTCGCGGGAACCCCGCACCAGCTCCCCCAGGGCGGGCCACTCGGCCAGGGAGGCGACGGATGCCGTCCGGTAGGCGTCCGCGCGCAGGTACTGGCGGGGGAAACGCTCGGGGGGGGCGGGCTCCTGGGCCACGGCGGGAGGCCCGCCGGCCAGCGCCAGCAGCGTGGCGCCCAGGAAAGGCAACTTCCGGACGGGTGCGCGGGTATACGGCACGGCGGCTTTGATACCCATCGTGGCACAGCCGGTTCGAAAGGTCAAGACGGACCCGGAACCCCTTGACGGAATACGGGTTGGGGACTTATAATCCCGTGATCCCCATTTTGCGACCATTGTGTTCACGGCAGGTGCTTTACAGCGGAATGATAAGGGAAAGCGGACGGTCATGACGACGAAGCGCAGGAAGACGACCAATATGTCGCTGGGCACCGGGACCGACAAGGTCGACGAAGGCGCCCTCGCGCTCTATCTGGAGGACATCAAGAACCACCCCCTCCTGACGCGCGCGGAGGAGGCCGAGCTCGCCCGGCGGATCCGGGACGGGGATCAGCTCGCTCTCGAGAAGCTGGTCCGCTCGAACCTCCGGTTCGTGGTGTCGGTGGCCAAGAAATACCAGAATCTCGGGATGAGCCTGCCCGACCTGATCTGCGAGGGCAACGTCGGGCTCGTCCGGGCGGCGCAGAAGTTCGACGAGACGAAGGGCGTCAAGTTCATCTCCTATGCGGTGTGGTGGATCCGCCAGGCGATCCTGAAGGCGCTGGCGGAGAATTCCAAGACGTTCCGGCTGCCGATCAACCGGGCGACCACGCTCAACAAGATCTCCAAGAAGGAGGCCGAGCTGACCCAGAAGCTCGGGCGTGAGCCCAAGCCCGAGGAGGTCGCCGCGGCGATGGACATGGACGTCGACGAGGTGCGGAAGCTGATGAACGTTTCCCGCCGGTCGCTGTCCCTGGATGCCCCGCTCTTCGAAGGCGAGGAGAAGACCCTCTTCAGCTATCTCTCGGACGACGAGACGCTCGATCCGGAGGAGCAGACCTTCGAGAGCGCGCGGATCAAGGAGATCCGTGAGACGCTGGAGACGCTGCAGCCCCGCGAGGCCAAGATCGTCAAGCTCTACTACGGGCTGGACGGCAACGAGCCCCTGACGCTTCGCGAGATCGGCTCGATCTTCAACCTGTCCAGGGAGAGGATCCGACAGATCAAGGAGCGGGCGATCGAGCGGCTGCGCCACCAGTCGCGGGCGCGCCGGCTCCAGCCGTACCACTAGGCGCGGTCACCGGCTCGTCGGGGTGGCGTTTCCGACCCCGGTACAGGAAGACGGAGAGACCCCCGGTTCTCGTCGAGAGCCGGGGGTCTTTCGTTTTGAACGGTAGCTCATCCGTCCTAGCCGGGTGTGATCGCCGGCGCCTCGGGACGACGGCGCAGCGCGAAGATCACGACCCCCATCGCCAGAGCGATCCCGCCCGCGACCAGGTTGGCCGTCTCGGCGCTCACCAGGAAGCCCAGGCATAGAAGGAGCGCGAGCACCGGGATGAGAGGCCCCCCCGGCAACCGGAAGGCTCCCTCCTGGACGCCCGCCCGCCGCCGCAGGATCGGCACCGCCGCGGCCGTGCCCATGTAGGTCGCGAGCCGGGCGATGATCGAGAGCATGGCGAGCTGGACGAAGGAGCCGGACAGGGCCAGCGCGAGCGCGACCGCCGCCTGGGTCACGATCGCCGCGGCGGGCGTCCGATAGCGCGGATGGACGCGGGCCAGGGCCCGCGGCCCGTAGCCGTCCACGGCGAGGGCGTAGAGGTAGCGCGGCCCGGCCAGCATGGTGTTCCCCACGTTCCCCTCGATCGAGATCGCCGCCCCCAGCGTCATCAGGATCCCGCCCCCGGCTCCCAGGAGGAGCACCGCCGCGTCCGCGAGGGGCGCTCCCTCGACCTTGTCGGCCAGGTCGGGGAGAACCCCCAGCGCCACGACCTGGACGGCCGTGTAGAGGAGCGTCACCACGACGATCATGGTCAAGAGGGCGAACGGGACATCGCGCCGCGGGTTCTCGTACTCGCCCGCCGCGGCGGCCGTGTTCTCGAAGCCCGCATAGGCGAACAGGAGCAGGAGGGCGGCCTCGCCCAGACGATCGGTGGGGGGCGCGGGCGTCGGGAAGATCCGGTCCCACTGGACCGCGAACAGGCCCACCACCACCAGCACGACCAGCGGAACGATCTTGGCGATCGTCAGGACGACCGCCGTCCGGGCCCCCGACTTGACCCCGACCACGTTGATCCAGGTGAGGAAGAGAAGCGGTAGCGCGATCACGGCCACCCGCGTCCAGCCGACCATGGCGGCCGGCCAGACGAAGGCCAGCGCCTGGGCGAAGCCGTTGGAGAGCGAGGCGATCGAGGCCACCCGCGCGAGCCACGTCATCCAGCCGACCTCGAACCCGACGAACTCGCCGAACGCCTCACGCGTGTAGATGTAGCCGCTTCCCGGCTCGTCGAAGTGGCTGGCGGCCTCCGCGAAGCAGAGAACCAGGAGGGCGACCGCGGCGCCGGCCAGGATGACGGCCCACACGCTGGCCGGCCCGAGCAGCAGGGCGGCCGCCGCGGGGAGCAGGTAGACCCCGCTCCCGATGACGTC
>DATEDS010000153.1:0-8006 GCA_035281565.1 Gemmatimonadota bacterium | reverse complement strand
CCCGGCCGGCCGCGGCCCGGAAGGATCGCCCGGTCGAGGTCGACCATGCCGACCATGCCGACCGTCGGCGTGGGAAGGATGGCGCCCCGGGACGATTCGTTGTAGAAGGAGACGTTACCGCTCACGACCGGGGTGTCCAGCGCGCGGCACGCGTCGGAGATCCCGCGTATCGCTTCCGTGAACTGCCAGTAGACGGCGTCCTTCTCGGGGTTTCCGAAGTTGAGGCAGTCGGTGATCGCGAGCGGCCGGGCGCCGACTGCGGTGAGGTTGCGTGCGGCCTCGGCGACGGCCAGCGCCCCGCCGCGTCGC
Source organism: Gemmatimonadota bacterium (assembly GCA_035281565.1). Classification (GTDB taxonomy): domain Bacteria; phylum Gemmatimonadota; class Gemmatimonadetes; order JACCXV01; family JAHWKZ01; genus DASRVA01. Next base: position 7,697 of record DATEDS010000153.1, on the reverse strand, counting down.
GGGTCGCAGTAGACCCAGCGCCCGTTCCCGTCCACGGCCAGCGCCAGGCCCCGATCGGTCCCTCGGATCCGGACGATCGCCGCGTCCGCGCCCGGCGCCGCCACGGTCGAGGCCTGGACCGTATGGTCGTATTGCTCCCACACCCACCGCTTGCTGGCGATCGTGGGGGCGGAGAGGAGTGTCTGCAGGGCTTCCCAGGGGTCGATCGCGGCGAGCTTGGCCGGGTCCGGCATCCCGGCGTGGACCTCGGCCAGATAGGCCGGCGGTTCGGCGTCGCGCAGGTAGCGCGGGACCTCGTCGGTGAGGGCCCGGACCGGGATCTCGCACACCACCGAATCCCCATCCAGGATCCGCCACACGCCGTCGTCCGTGACCCTGCCGACCCGCGTGCACGGAAGGTCCCACTTGTCCGCCACCTCCATCAGCGCCGGCTCCCGCGCCTCGTCCGCCGAGATCAGCATCCGCTCCTGGGACTCGCTCAGGAGCACCTCGTAGGCCGTCATGCCGGGCTCCCGGCGCGGGACCCTGCCGACGTCGATCTCGATCCCCGTTCCCGCGCGGGACGCCATCTCGCTGGAGGACGAGGTTAGGCCGGCCGCACCCATGTCCTGGATCCCCGACACGACGCCGCGCCCGACCAGCTCGAGGGTCGCCTCCAGGAGGAGCTTCTCGGTGAACGGGTCGCCGACCTGGACCGTCGGCCGGCTCTCGACCGCGTCGTCCCCGAGCTCGCTCGAGGCGAGCCGGCTCGCCCCGTGAATGCCGTCCCGGCCCGTCCTCGATCCGAGCACGTAGACCGCGTTCCCGGGAGTTCCGGCCGAGGCGCCGATCAGCTCCTCGTGGCGGAGGATCCCGACGCACATCGCGTTGACGAGCGGGTTGCCGCGGTAGGCGTCGTCGAAGACGACCTCGCCGCCGACCGTCGGGACGCCGACGCAGTTCCCGTAGTCGCCGACACCGCGGACGACGTGGCGGAAGAGGTACCGGACGTGCGGGTCGTCCAGCTCGCCGAAGCGGAGAGAGTCGAGGAGGGCGATCGGCCGGGCGCCCATCGTGAAGACGTCACGCAGGATCCCGCCCACGCCCGTCGCCGCGCCCTGATACGGTTCGACGGCCGAGGGGTGGTTGTGGCTCTCCATCTTGAACACGACCGCGAGGCCGTCGCCGACGTCGACCGCCCCGGCGTTCTCTCCGGGGCCTTGGACGACCTGCGGGCCCGTCGTCGGCAGCTCGGCGAGCCGTGCCCGGCTGTACTTGTAGCCGCAGTGCTCGCTCCACATGAGGCTGAAGACCCCGAGCTCGGTCAATCCGGGCTCCCGGCCCAGGAGCTCCACGATCCGCTCGTACTCGAAGGACGTCAGGCCGTGCGCCTCGACGTCGGCCGCGGTGATCGGCCGCTCCGCGAGCGCGGTCGTCATGCGGCCGCCTCCAGGAGCCCCCGGAAGACGCGCCGCCCGTCATCCGAGCCGACCAGCGCCTCCATGGCGCGATCCGGATGGGGCATGAGACCGACGATGTTGCCGGTTTCGTCGGCGATGCCGGCGATCGCGCGTGCCGAGCCGTTCGGGTTGCTGTCCGCCGTCGTCTCGCCGCGCTCGTCGACGTAGCGGAAGACGACCCGCGATTCGGCCTCGAGGCGGTCCAGGACGTCGGGCGGCGCGACATAGTTCCCCTCGCCGTGGGCCACCGGGAAGGTGACGAGCTCGCCCGGACGGTAGTGGCGCGTGAAAGCCGTCGCCGTCGATTCGATCTTCAGCCACTGCGGGCGGCAGACGAAGGTCAGGCCGTCGTTCCGCATGAGCGCGCCAGGAAGAAGACCCGCTTCGGTCAGGATCTGGAAGCCGTTGCAGATGCCGAGGACGGGACGGCCCGCCTCGGCGAAGCGCACCACCTCGTCCATGATCGGGCTGAAGCGGGCGATCGCTCCGGCCCGCAGGTAGTCGCCGTACGCGAAGCCACCGGCCAGGACGATGGCCCGGACGCCGCCCAGGTCCCGCTCCTTGTGCCAGAGCCAGACGGGCCGCGCGCCGGGAACGCTGCCCACCGCGTCGAAGACGTCCTGGTCGCAGTTGGTGCCGGGAAATCGGACGACGCCGATCGGAACCGCCGTCAACGCCCGTCCTCGTCCAGCCGATACTCGAAACTCTCGATCACCGGGTTGGCGAGGAGCCGCTCGCACATCTCCTCGACCTCGCGCCCGGCCGCGACGCGGTCGCGCTCGTCCATGCGGAAGGTGATCCACTTGCCGACCCGGAGCTCCGAGATGCCCTGGTGGCCGAGCGACTCCAGCGCGTGGGTGAGCGCCTCTCCCTGCGGATCCAGGAGGCCCGGCTTGAGCTGGATGAAGACCTGGACGCTCGTCATGGGGCGGTCTCCCGGGCGACCGGGGAATGCTTGCCGGCGCGGGGGAGGGGGTGCCCGGTGATACGGCGATACGCCTCGCGGTAGCGTTCGGTCGTCGCCTCGACCGCGGCGTCGGGAAGCGGAGGCAGAGGCGGCTCGCCGTTCCACCGACCGGCCCTGCGCTCGGTCTCCAGAAAATCCCGCACGGGCTGCTTGTCGAACGAGGGCTGCGGACCTCCGGGGGTCCACTCGACGGCGTCCCAGAAGCGCGAGGAGTCTGGCGTCAGGACCTCGTCGATCAGGAGGACGTCGCCCTCGACCGTGCGCCCGAACTCGAACTTGGTGTCGGCGAGGATGATCCCGCGTTCGGCGGCGTAGTCGCTCCCTTCCGCGTACAGGGAGAGCGAGCGGTCGCGCAGCTCGCGCGCCAGGTCGCTCCCGATACGGCGGGCCATCTCTTCGAAGGCGATGTTCTCGTCGTGGCCGCTCTCGGCCTTGGTGGCGGGAGTGAAGATCGGGTTCGGCAACCGGTCGCCGCGCTGAAGTCCCGCGGGAAGCTCGATCCCCGTGATACGCCCCGTCGCCCGGTACTCCTTCCAGCCCGATCCATCGAGATAGCCGCGGACGACGCACTCGACGGGGATGGTCTCGGCCCGACGGCAGAGCATGGCCCGCCCGTCGAGCGTAGCCCGCTGCTGAGCCAGAGCGGGCGCCCGCTCGACGATCTCGTCGATGTCGGCGCTCAGCCGGTGATGGGGCTCGGCGGCGTGAAGGAGGTCGAACCAGAAGTCGGTGAGGCCGGTCAGGACCGCGCCCTTGTCGGGGATCCCCCGCTCGAAGACGATGTCGAAGGCGGAGAGCCGGTCGGTCGCGACCATCAGGATGTCGTCGCCGACGGCAAACATCTCCCGCACCTTCCCGCGGCGGATCCGGGGAAGCGGCAGCTCGAGGGCGGTCAGAGGCCCTCGGCTCACGCGGCTGGCCGGGTCGGGGTCACCGAGTACCAAAGGTAACGTGGTTGGACCGTGGTCGCCCGGGGAGCTAGCGGATCAAGAGCCGCGTCGTGACGCCGTCCCGCTCCACGTACAGCTCGATCGCGCCGCCCGCGCCGAGCGCTTCCACCATCCATCCCACGTCGTCCTCGGAATCGAGCGGGCGACCGTTCAGCGCGAGGAGGACGTCGCCGGTCTGCAGGCCCAGGTTCCGGATTCACCCGCCAGGCATGACGTTGTCGAGATACAACCCGGTCGAGCTCCGGATGCCGAGGCTCGAGGCGAGGGTGGGTGTCAGCACGACCACGTCGGCCCCGAACGGGGTATCGATCCGCCGGGCGCGAGCGAGCGGATCCTCCTCCGGCGTCAGCGTGATCGTGACGCGCCCGCCCGCGCGCTGGACGACCAGCTCCACCGAGCTTCCGGTCGGCATGTCCAGGACGCGTCCCTCCCAGTCGAGAGCCGAGCCGATGGGCTCGCCCTCCGCCTCGACCAGGAGATCGCCTTCGCGCAGTCCGGCCCCGGCGGCGGGACTCCCCGGATCCACCCGGGTCACGATGACGCCCGCCGAAAGGCGACCGTTCCCGGGAGCCGTTTCCGTCGAAACGTGCAGGCCGGTCCAGGGGCGCCGGATCGAGCCGAACTCGACGACGTCGGCCAGCGCCCGCTTGGCCCGGTCGATCGGGATGGCGAAGCCGAGCCCGATCGAGCCGCCCGATCTCGAGAAAATGAAGGAGTTGACCCCGATCACCTCGCCCGACGAGTTGACCAGCGGCCCGCCGGAGTTTCCCGGATTGATGGCCGCGTCGGTCTGGATCATGTTGGACCAGCCCTGCTCGCCGTCCTCCCCCTGGCCCGGCCGGATGTCCCGGCCGAGCGCGGAGATGACGCCCACCGTGACCGACGGGTTGCGATCGGCCAGCAGATATCCGAACGGGTTTCCGATCGCGATCGCCCACTCTCCGATCAGGAGGTCGTCCGAGCTGCCGAGGGGAGCGACCGGGAGGTTCCCGCCGCGGACCTTCAGCACCGCCAGATCGGTCATCTCGTCCGCCGCCACCATCTCGGCGGGGAGCTGCCGGCCGTCCATCAGCGTGACGACGATCTGCGTGGCACCCGCCACGACATGCTGGTTTGTGACGATGTAGCCGTCCTGGGAGACGATGAACCCGGATCCCAGTCCTTCCACCTGACGGAGCCTCTCACGGGGTCCGAACATGCCGCCGAAGAAGGGGTCGTCGAAGAACGAGCGGGAGCGGACGACCTGGGTCGCCACCACGTTCACCGAAACGACCGCCGGGCCCACCCGCTCGGCCGCCATCACGATCGCGTTGCGTCGCGTCTCGTCGATCGAGGCGGGCTGGGCTGTCGCGCTCGCCAGCGCGTGGCCGAGGCCCTCGTGCTTCTGGCGCGATCCCAGGAGCCAGCCGCCCACGACGGCGAGGCCCACCAGGGCCGGAAGAATGGCGCGTCTAGCGATCATAGTCGACCTTCCAGAGGAAGAGACCGTTCGGGGGCGCGGCCCCGGTCGTCACGCGCCGACCGCCCGGCTCGAGGGCGGCGCCGATCGCCTCGGGCGCGATCCGGCCACGCCCGACCGCCACAAGGGCGGCGACGATCGCCCGGACCATGTGACGGAGGAACCGGTCGGCCGTGATCTCGAGTACCCGTCCTTCCGCGGTCGGATCCCAGCGCAGCGCCAGGATCGTGCAGACTCCGCGACGCGGAGAGGGCGGACTTTCACCATCTCCCTTGGCGAAGCGCCTGAAGTCGTGCGGCCCGAGAAAGCCCCGCGAGACCGCCTCGACGCCCGTCCAGTCCAGCGGCTGCCGCTGCGCCCACGCGTACCGCCGGACGAAGGGGGAGCCGCTCCCGGGTCCTTCGGCGACGTAGTAGCGGTACGTCCGGCGAACGGCCGAGTGGCGCGCGTGAAAATCGCCCGGCGCGGGCTCCAGGGCCTGAACCCAGATGTCGGCGGGGAGGTGCGCGTTCCACGCGCGCCGCAACTCGTCGAGCGGCATCCGGCACGGGGGGTCGAGGTGGACGACCTGGCCTCGCGCGTGGACCCCGGAGTCGGTACGCCCGGCGGCGACCACGGCCACGGCCTGGCCGAGGACCCGCCCGAGCGCCCGCTCGCACATCTCCTGGACGGTTGGGGCGTCGGGCTGCCGCTGCCAGCCGCGGTACCGCGTGCCGTCGTATTGGAGGACGCCGCGAACGCGGTTCGACATGGACCGGAGGATCAAGTTAGAGAGCCCCCCGGAGCGCAGCAATCGGCGCGTGGCGTCCGGTTGCGACTCTCCGGGGCCACGCGTACGTTGCCGCCGCATGCCGAGACTCGCGCTCCACACGCAGATCCTGCTCGGCTTGGTCCTCGGGGCCGTGGCGGGGATCGTGATCGGACCCGCGATCGCGGTCATCAGGCCGGTGGGCGACCTGTTCATCCGTCTCATCACGATGATCGTCGTGCCGCTCGTCTTTGCCTCCATCCTGGTCGGCGTCGCGAGTCTCGGGGACCTCGCCAAGCTCGGCCGGATCGGCGCGAAGACCGTGGCGTACTATCTCGTCACGACGGCGATCGCCATCACGATCGGGCTCACCCTCGCCAACCTGGTCCGGCCCGGATCCAGGCTCGCTTCGGACATCAAGGAGCGCCTCCTCACCGACTTCGCCGGCGCCGCCCAGGCCTCGATCGAACAGGCCACGGCGAAACCGAGCGTGATCGAGACCCTGCTGGAAATCGTACCGAGCAACCCGGCGGCATCGTTGGCCGAGGCCAACATGCTGCAGGTCATCTTCTTCGCGCTCGCCTTCGGGATCGCCCTCACGTACCTCGACCCGAGAAAGACCGAGCCCGTGCTGCGCTTCATGGACGCCCTCAACGAAGCCATGATCCAGCTCGTCCACCTGATCATGAAGCTCGCGCCCTACGGCGTGTTCGCGCTGATCGCGGCGATCATCGGCCAGTACGGGGTCGGGATCCTCAGGACGCTGGTCGTTTACGCGGTGGTGGTCGTGGTGGGGCTCGCCATTCACGCCGGGGTCGTCTATCCGACGGCGGTCCGGCTCCTGGCGGGCATGAATCCTGTCCTCTTCTTCCGCGGGATCGCCCCCGCTCAGCTGGTGGCCTTCAGCACGTCGTCGTCCAACGCCACGCTGCCGGTCACCATGGAGTGCGCCGAGGAGAACCTGGGGGTGAGCGAAGAGGTCTCGGCGTTCGTGCTGCCACTCGGGGCCACGATCAACATGGACGGAACCGCGCTGTATCAGGGTGTCGCGACGATCTTCATCGCCCAGGTCTACGGGCTCGAGCTGACCCTCGTCCAGCAGCTGATGGTCGTCCTTACCGCCACCCTCGCGTCGATCGGCGCCGCCGGAGTCCCGGGGGTCGGCATGATCACGCTGGCGCTGGTGCTCCAGACGGTCGGAATTCCCCTCGAAGGGATCGCGCTGATCCTGGGCGTCGATCGGATCCTCGACATGTGCCGGACGACGGTGAACATCACCGGTGACGCCTCGTGTGCGGTCGTCGTGGCCGCGACCGAGAGCGAGCTCGAGACCCCGCCACCGGTCGCCCCGGGCGGTGAGGAGCCGATCTGGACGACGGAGGCCCGCGGCTGAGTCACGAGGCCGGTCTCCTGGCCGGCGATCCCCACGCCTGCCTCCACGCGATCTCCGAGGGGAGGGACCTGCCGCCCGATGCGGCGACGGCCCTCTTCGGGCGCATGATGGATGGCGCGGTGACGCCGGTCCTGACGGCCGCGCTCCTGGCGGCCCTCAGGACGAAAGGGGAGACCGTGGCCGAGATCGCGGCCGCCGCGCGGGCGATGCGAGCGCGGGCGACGCGCGTGACGACCTCCCGCGAACCCCTGGTGGATACGTGCGGGACAGGGGGGGACTTCTCCATGACGTTCAACGTCTCGACCGCCGCCGCGCTGCTGGCGGTGGCCGGCGGGGTGGCGGTCGCCAAGCATGGCAACCGGGCCGCCTCTTCGCGCTGCGGGTCGGCCGACGTGCTGGAAGCCGCCGGCGTCGCCATCGACCCCGGCCCGGAAGCCGCGGGACGGATTCTCGACCGGGCCGGGATCGCGTTCCTGTACGCCCCCACGTTTCATCCCGCGACCAGGAACGCGACCCTGCCCCGCCGGGAGATCCGGATCCGGACCGTGTTCAACCTGCTGGGTCCCCTCACCAACCCGGCCGGCGTACGGCGCCAGGTGATCGGGGTGCCGGCCGAAAGCCTGACCGGTCCGGTCGCGGAAGCCCTGCTCGAGCTCGGGACCGAGCACGCGATCGTTGTCAGCGGGCGCGACGGGATGGACGAGATCTCGGTCTGTGCGCCGTCCGTCGTGGCGACGGTCC
>DATEDS010000152.1:0-12747 GCA_035281565.1 Gemmatimonadota bacterium | reverse complement strand
TCGGCGGATGGATGGCGGACGTCCTCGACGCGCCAGGGGACGAGCGGGTCAAGTCCGGCGTCCGCGAATCCGTGCGTGAGCTGTGCGCAGAGTTCCCGCTGTACGAGGAGTGGATCGAGCGCGCGCTCGCCGGCTCGGTCTAGTGCGGGAGGAGGGCTGCCCGGGCCGGTGAGGAGCCCCGCGGGCGCGGCCGAGGCCCAGGTCACGGTGAAGGGGTCCAGGTTTCAGGCCTGGTTGGCGCCCGCGAACGACATCGAGACCGCCCGCTCGGCTCTCGCGCACAGGACCAGGGCGCATCCCGACGCGACCCATCACGGCTGGGCCTTCCGGATCTGGAAGGACGGCCGCGTCGAGGGAGCGGGGTTCGACGCCGGTGAGCCGGCCGGGACGACGGGTCGGCCGATCCTGGGCGCGCTCGAGCGGGCCGAGGTCGTGTCGGCCGTCTGCGTCGTTTCGCGATGGTTCGGCGGCACCAAGCTCGGGACGGGCGGCCTCACGCGGGCGTACGCCGAGGCGGCCCGGGGGGTCGTGGCCGCTGCCGAAGGCGGCGGGCTCCTCGTCGAGGTCGAGCCCTGGACGAATTTCCGGATCACGTTCCCCTACGAGGTTACGTCGGGCGTTCAGCGGGTGCTCGCCCGGCACGGCGCCCGTGTGAGCTCGTCGGAGTACGCGGAGCGGGTCGTGCTTATCACGTCCGTTCGCTCCCGGGAGGCCGTGATGTTCGAGCACGAGCTCGCCGACGGCTCGGGGGGCGTCGCGGTCGCGACGCGGATGGAAGAGCGGCTCCTGTCGCGCGCGTGACGCGTTCTTGACGCGTCGCCGGACCGTCCCCTACCTTCACCGAGCGTCACGCACGAATACCCGGAGCGACGTTCCACGTGCCCGGGACCCGAGGTCGGAGAGATGAAGGAAGAGTCGAACAAGTCCGCCGTCGAGGAGTTGATCGCCGATGTCGAGGCCTACATCGACGAATGGTTTCACGCGAACCCGGCCTTCGGGCTCCTGCGCGGGGTCCGCTGGCGCCCGCTGACCGATGCCTACGAGACGGAGACCGAGTACCGCATCACGATGTCGATCCCCGGCATGAAATCCGAAGAAATCCGCGTCCACCTCGAGCAAGGGTACTTGCGGGTCTCCGGCGTACGCCGGGAGCCGTGTTCGGAAAAACGGCGGTACCTCAAGATGGAGATCCCTGCCGGGGCGTTCGAGCGTCGAATCCGGCTTCCCGACTCGGCCCGGGGCGACGAGATCGCCGTGGGATACGCCGACGGCCTGCTCCAGATCCGCCTGCCCAAGACGCTCCCGGCTGAGGTCCCGATCGAGGGACGATGAGCTCCCGGCTCGACCCCTCGACGCGCGACCGCCTCTCCGAAATGGACGGCTGCTACGACGAGCGGGCCTACGCGTTCGTGCTGGCCGCCCTGGAGGAAGTCGTCGAAGGCCTGCCGCAGCGGCGCCACGTGACCGGGCGAGAGCTCGCGGCCGGCTGTCGCGACCTGGCCCTGCGGCTCTACGGCCCTCTCGCCAGAACCGTGCTCGAGCACTGGAGGGTCCGCACCACTCGGGACATCGGCACCATCGTCTTCAACCTTCTCGAGGTCGGCGTCCTGTCGAAGGACGAGAGCGATTCGCCCGCCGACTTCGACGACCTGTTCGACTTCGGCGAAGTGTTCGAGCGCAAGTACCCATGGGGAGGAAAGCCGCTGCCTCTGTCGGAGTGAGGGGAGGAGGAGGATGGCCGAGCAGTTTCCAGCCTGCCAGAAGTGCGGAAACGGAACCTTGATCCCGCTGTCGGATTACGGGCGCGACGGTGCCTCGGTGATGTACAAGGCGTGGGTCTGCACGAACCCGCAGTGCGGGTTCAACCTGCGGATCGACAACGGCGAGGTCTCCGTCGGCCGCGCTCTGGGCCAATCCCTGAAATAGACTTTCCGATGCGGCTCCGATGATCCGGGCCGTCATCTTCGACCTGGACAACACGCTGGTCGATTTCATGCAGATGAAGCGGCTGGCGGTACGTGCGGCAGTCGACGCGATGATCGATGCCGGGCTGGATCTGGACGCCCGCGAGGCCGAGCGCGAGATCCAGGCCGTCTACGAGCGGGAGGGGATCGAATACCAGCGGGTCTTCGATGACTTCCTGGAGACGCATCTGGGAAGCGTCGACCATAAGATCCTGGCCTCGGGGATCGTCGCCTACCGGCGCGCGCGCGAGGCGGCCCTCGTGCTCTATCCCCACGTCACGGTGACGCTCATGGAGCTGATCAAGTCCGGGATCCGGCTGGCCGTGGTGTCGGACGCCCCGCGACGCGAGGCCTGGCTCCGGCTCTGCTACCTGAACCTGCATCACCTGTTCGACGTGGTCGTGACGTTCGAGGACACGGGCGAGCGGAAGCCCTCGCCGGCCCCGTTCCGGGCCGTGCTCGAGCGCCTGCAGCTCACCGCCGGCGAGGCGCTCATGGTGGGAGACTGGCCGGAGCGCGACGTGGTCGGGGCGACCCAGCTCGGGATCCGGACCGTATTCGCCCGCTATGGCGACACGTTCGGCACCGTCGAGTCGGGAGCCGACTTCGTCATCGACGACATCCATCAGCTGGCGGACGTCGTCGAGAGCCTCAACGCTGCCGAGCTCAAGGAGGCCGAGGTGTGACCGACTGTCTCTTCTGCCGAATCGTGGCCGGCGGGATCGAGGCCAAGGTGGTCGAGGAGGAAGACGACTGGATCGCCTTCCGCGACGTGAACCCGCAGGCGCCGGTCCACGTGCTGATCGTGCCGCGGGAGCACGTCGCGACGGCGAACGACCTGGAAGAGCGCCACGAGGGGCTCCTCGGCGCCATGGTGCGGGGAGCGGCGCGAATCGCCGCGGCCGAGAACATCGACCAGGAGGGGTACCGGCTGGTCCTGAACACGAACGCGGGCGCCGGGCAAAGCGTGTTCCACGTCCACCTGCATCTCCTCGGCGGCCGGCGCATGGCCTGGCCGCCCGGATGAGGAACGGGGAACGATGAGCGACCTGCAGGATCGGATCCGGCAAGACCAGAAGGCGGCCATGAAGGCGGGGGACAAGGTGCGCCTGGCGACCTTGCGGTTGATCGCGAACGACTTGAAGAACCGGCAGATCGAGCTCGGCCGCCCGCTCGGGGAGGCCGATTTCATCGAGGTTCTCTCGCGCGCCCGCAAGCAGCGCCGGGAGTCCGAGGAGCAGTACCGCTCGGGAGGGCGCCAGGACCTGGCCGACCGCGAGGCGGCCGAGGCGGGCATCATCCAGGAGTACCTTCCGGAGCCGGTGGATCCGGCCCGGCTCGACGAGATGATCGACGCGGCGATCGCCGAGACCGGTGCGGCCGCTCCCGCCGACATGGGAAGGGTGATGGGCAGGCTCATGCCGCAGGTGAAGGGGCGGGTCGACGGCGGCGAGCTGAGCCGGAAGGTGCGCGAACGGCTCTCGTGACGGGCCGGCCCCCGGGCGCGCCATGATTCTCGACGAAGAGACGCTGCGGGCGCTCGAGTGGGACGCGGTCCTGGAGCGGGTCGCCCGACACACCAACGCCGGCCACGCGGCCGGGGTCCTGAGCGCGTGGCGCCCGTTCGAGCGCGTGGAGGACGCCCGCGAGGCCCTCGCCGAGGTGGGCGAGGGGATGGCGCTGCTGGATGATCGGGACGCCTTCCCCGCGCCGTACGTCGTCGATCACGCGCGGACCTTGCGGCTCCTCTCGGCCCCCGGGGCCACCGTCGAGGGCCCGGCCCTCGTCTCGGCCGCTCGGACCCTGGAGGGGGTCCGGAAGCTGGCCGCCTTCCTGCGTCGGGGAGCCCGGGAACGGCCGCGCCTGGCGGCCCGATTCTCCCAGGCCCCCTCCCTTCCCGATCTCGAGCGGCGGATCCTCGACGCCTTCGACCCCGAGGGCCGGCTCCAGGACGCGGCCAGCCCCGAGCTGAGGCGGCTCCGGGGCGAGGTGCGGGGTCTCCGTAAGCGCCTCGTCGACATGCTGAACGGCCTCATCGCCGGCCTTCCCCACGTCCTCGTGGCGGCCGACAGCCGGCCGACGGTCCGCGAGGGGCGCTACGTCGTTCCGCTTCGCCGGGAGGCCCTCTCCGAGGTGCCCGGGATCGTCCACGACGAATCGGTCTCCGGCGCGACCGTGTTCCTCGAGCCCCACGCGGCGGTCGTGGCCAACAACGAGCTCCGGCAGGCGGAGCTCGCCGTCCGGCGGGAAGAGGACCGGATCCTGCGCGAGCTTACGGCGGCCCTGGCCGAGCGCCGGGTCGAACTCGAGCACGCCGCCAGGCTGGCGCTGCACGCCGAGACCGTCTTCGCCCGGGCGCGCTACGCCCTCGCCGTCAACGGGAGCCCGCCCGAGCTGGGCGGCGATCGGCTCGAGATCGTCGGCGGGCGCCATCCGCTCCTCATGGCCCGGGTCGAGGAGGGCACGGGCGAGGTCGTCCCGCTTGACCTCGCCCTGGGGCCGGGCGACCGGACGCTCGTCGTGACGGGTCCCAACACCGGCGGCAAGACGGTCCTCCTGAAGACGGTCGGCACGGTCGTCCTGATGGCCCAGTCGGGTATCGTGCCCCCGGTCGGCCTGGGCACCCGCGTTCCCTGGCACGCCGCGGTCATCGCCGACATCGGGGACACCCAGTCGATCGCCCAGGACCTGTCGACGTTCACGGCCCACCTGACCCGGCTCAAGAAGGCATGGGAGACGGCCGGTCCGGCGACCCTGATCCTGGTGGACGAGATCGGCGCCTCGACCGATCCTGCCGAGGGGGCGGCGCTGGCGACCGCGCTTCTCGAGGACTGGACCGAACGGGGCGCCCGGACCCTCGTCACCACCCACTACCACGCGCTCAAGGTCCTGGCCGCCGGCGCGGACGGCCTCGTCAACGGCTCGCTCGCCTACGACCTCGAACGAAACCGCCCGCTCTTCCGGTTCGTCCAGGGAGTCCCCGGCCGCTCGTTCGGGATCGAGCTGGCCGAGCGGTGGGGTTTCTCGCCGCCGGTCGTCCGGACGGCGCGTGAGCGGCTCGAGCGCGGGGTCCAGGAGGTCGAGGCGGTGATCGACCGGCTGGTCGCCGAGGAGAAGCGGCACCGGGAGGCGGGGATCGCGCTCGAGGAGGAGCGCCGCGCCATCGGCGCCGCCGAGAGCGCGCGGGCCCGCCGGACGGCGGCCGAGGCGGACGAGCGGAGACGGTCGGCCGAACGGCGGCTGGCCGGCCTCGAAGAGCAGCTCGCGCGCCTTCGCCGGGAGATCCGGGAGCAGCAGCGGAAGCTCCGCGAGCGGACCTCCGCCCTGGCCGAGGCCGAAGCCGCGGCCGCCCAGGCGCGGGAGCTGGCGCGCGAGACCGAGCGGGTGGCCACGTCGCTCAGGGCCGAGCGGGATGCCGCGCTCCGGGTCCAGCCGAGCTCGGCGGTCCGGGTCGGCGACCGGGTCCGGATTCCGCGCTACGACGTGACCGGCGTGGTCGTCCAGGCGAGCCGCGAGGAGGACACGGCGGCCGTCCAGGCGGGCCAGGTGCGGATCACCTGCCGGCTCTCCGAGTGCGAGCTCGTCGAAGCGGCGGAGGAAGCCGACGCGACCCGGCCTGCCCCGGCGGAGGGGATCGAGAGCGAAGCCGAGAGCCTGCCGCTCGAGATCGACTTGCGGGGCCTGACCGCCGACGAAGTGGGCTTCCCGCTCGCCGGGGCGCTCGAGCGCGCCTACCATACGGGAAGGCCGATCGTGAGGTTCATCCATGGCAAAGGAACCGGGGTCCTGAGGCGACGGGTGGCCGAGCTTCTCGATCGTCATCCGTACGTGCGGGAGTTCCGCACCGGCCACTGGAACGAAGGGGGCGACGGGGTGACGATCGCGACGCTGACGGGGCCCGACGGAAAGGAATAGGATGCCGATCCCCGATCACGTCATCGACGAGATCCGCGACCGGGCCGACATCGTGGAGGTGATCGGCGAGGTCGTCGAGCTCAAGAAGCGGGGCCGCAACTTCGTCGGCCTCTGCCCGTTCCACGCCGAGAAGACGCCGTCCTTCACCGTCACGCCGGAGAAGCAGATGTACTACTGCTTCGGCTGCCAGGCGGGCGGCAACGTCTTCACGTTCCTCATGCAGCACGAGCGGCTGGAGTTCCCGGACGCGGCCCGCGTCCTGGGCGAGCGGACGGGCGTCGAGGTGCCCGAGCCGGAGACGGCGGCGGGCCCCGATCCGCACGCCCCGCTCCACATGGCCAACCGGCTGGCCGCGGAGTTCTATCACCGCCAGCTCCTCGAGTCGCCGGACGCCGCCGCCGCCCGCGACTACCTCGCGAAGCGGAAGATCGACCGCGAGACGTGGGAGACCTTCCTGCTCGGTTGGGCCCCCGACTCCTGGGATGCCCTGCTCGACGAGGCCGGGCGGCAGAAGCTCGACGTGGAGACCCTGGCCGAGGCAGGCCTCGTGGCGAGGAGCGAGCGCACCGGCGGCTGGTACGACCGGTTCCGCGGGCGGGTCTGCTTTCCGATCCGGAGCGTCGGCGGGAAGGTGATCGCCCTCTCGGGACGGCGGGTGGACGACGAGGAACCCAAGTACCTGAACTCGTCCGACACGCCCGTCTTCACGAAGGGATCGACCCTCTTCAACCTCGACCTGGCGCGGGGCCCGATCCGCCGCGCCGGCGCGGCGGTGATCGTGGAGGGGAACTTCGACGTCGTAGCCGTGTTCCAGGCCGGCTTCCGGAACGTCGTGGCGCCGCTCGGAACCGCGCTCACCGAGCCCCAGACGAGGATCCTCCGCCGCAGTACGCGGACCGCGTACCTCGCCTACGACGGCGATTCGGCCGGCGAGCGGGCCGCCTTCCGGGCCGGCGACCTCCTGCTCGCGGCGGGGTTCGCGGTCCGGATCGTGCAGATGGGCAAAGGCATGGATCCCGACCAGCTCGTTCGCGACGGGGGTCCGGCGGCGTTCGAGAGGGCGCTCGAGGAGAGTGGCGACGTGATGGAGCGGAAGATTGCGCTGGTGGCCGAGCGGGTGGACCTGTCGGACGTCATGAAGAAGCGGCGCGCCGTTCGCCGCCTGCTGGAGAGTGTGGCCCGGGTTCCCGATCCGGTCACCCGCGCGCTCTACGTGGACCGCGTGGCGGAAGGGCTCCACGTGCCACGGGAAGCGCTCGAGATTCCCGAGCCGAGGGCACGGCGGCGTCGGCCGGGGACCCGCCCCGAGGGCGGGACCCGGCCGCCTCGAGCGCCGATCGCGCGCACCGAACGGGGACGCTCGCCCCTCGGGATCGTGCCCCCCGAGGTCCAGGACGAGCGTTACGTCCTCCTCCACGCGCTGGCGGAGGAACGGTGGCTGGAAGAGGCGCGCGAGCAGGTCGCGCCCGCCTTCTTCCAGGTCGAGGCGTACGCCGACGCGTTCCGGCGTCTCGCGGAGGGCGAGGTGACCCGCGCCGCGGAGCGGCTCCTCGCCAGCGACGACGCGACCGTCCTGCGCGTCCTGGCCGAGCTCGAGGTGTGGCGCGAGGAGCAGGGGTTCCCGCTCTCCGACGAAGTGTTTCGGGACAGCGTGCGGCGGCTCCAGCTCAAGGCCGTCGAGCGCGGTCTCCTTCCCGAGCTCAGGCCGACCGGAGAGCCGCTCGCCGACGCGGTCGAGCGGAGCCGTCTCCGCCGCGAGATCCACCGCGGCCGCCACCGGCCGGCAGGATCACCCGAGTGAACCGCCGCGTTGACACGCGCCCGCCGGCGGGTAACTTCCTTTCTTTAAGGCCGTTCGACTCGTCCCCCCGAAAGTCGCCATGACCTCACCTGCGCTCAGCCCTCCATCCGATCCCTCCGGCGACGCGCGCTTCCCCGATTCCGAGGCGATCGACAAGGCGATCCTGGTTCTTCGGCAGGCCCGCGAGGGCGGCCCGACCCGGCTGACGACCCGCCCCGACCGGCCTCACGACGACTTGATCCGCCTCTACTTCCACGAGATGGGGAAGGTGGCGCTCCTGACGCCGGAGGAGGAGGTCGAGGTCGCGCGGACGATCTCCGACGGCCAGGCCGCGCTGCGCGAGCTCGTCTTCCGCTCCTGGACGGCGATCGAGCGGGCGTTCGAGCAGGGCGGAAAGGTGGGCCGTGGAGAGCTGCGGATCGAGGCCTTTCTGATCCACGAGTACGAGGAGGAAGGCGGCGAGGAGGAGAGCGTCGAGGGTCCGGCGTCGCAGCGCCTGGCGGAGAACCTGCGCCTCCAGGAGGCGGCATGGCGGGAGGCCCGGCCGACCTTCGAGCGCACGGCGCGGCGGGGAAGCAAGGGCAAGGAGGCGTACGAGCGGATGGACGAGGTGCGCCGGTTCTTCATCGGCCTGCCGCTCCATCCCTCCCAGATCGAATATCTGATCGAGGGGCTGCGTGAGCTGGACGGCGCGACCGCCGTCGAGTGGCGCGAGCGGGACCTGGAGCGGGAGACGGGGCTGAACCGGGCCGACTACCATGCGTTGCTGGTCCAGATCGCCGAGCTCCAGGGTCGGGTCATGGCCGCCCGTCGGCGGATGGTCGAGGCCAACGTCCGGCTCGTCGTGTCGGTAGCCAAGCGGTACATCGGCCGCGGGCTCGAGTTCCTGGATCTGATCCAGGAAGGGAACTCGGGCCTGCTCAAGGCGACCGAGAAGTTCGACTATCGGAAGGGGTACAAGTTCTCGACCTACGCGACGTGGTGGATCCGGCAGGCGATCACCCGCGCGATCGCCGAGCAGTCGCGGACAATCCGGATCCCGGTCCACATGGTGGACACGATCAACAAGGTGAACCGGTACGTGCGTCGGCGGGTACAGTCGACCGGTCGCGAGCCGACCCCCGAAGAGATCTCGGATGCCCTCGACCTGCCGGTCGACAAGGTCAAGGCGGTCCTCGAGGTGGCCCAGGAGCCGATCTCGCTCGACCGCCCCGTCCAGACCGGCCAGGACACGCAGATCGCCGACATCATCGAGGACCGCCGGTCGCTGAATCCCTCCCATACCACGGCCTTCACGATGCTCCGCGAGGCCGTGAACTCGGTCCTCCACACGCTGAGCAGCCGGGAGGAGAAGATCATCCGGCTCCGGTTCGGGATCGGGGACGACTGCCCGCGAACGCTCGAGGAGGTCGGCTCGATCTTCAACATCACCCGCGAGCGCGTCCGGCAGATCGAGTCCAAGGCGCTCAAGAAGCTCCGCCATCCGTCCAAGTGCAAGGAGCTGCTCCGGTACTACGAAGAATAGGGGTCGCCCGGCCGCGGCCGGCGCCGGGCGGGAGGCCGCAAACGCGCCCGGCAGTTAAACTTGGGGCGGGTTTCACCGATTGATTCCTTGATCGGACCGACATCGGGCCCGTAGCTCAGCGGTCAGAGCACCGGACTCATAATCCGAGGGTCGCTGGTTCGAATCCAGCCGGGCCCAGGCCCTCATCCCGAGACAGGAGTTCTCCCATGCGATCGATCGTGAAGTACGTTCCGCTCGTGCTGCTCCTCGGCGGCACCTTGGCGTGCGAAGACGACGACCTCGGATTCACCGGGGCTTTCGACCTGACCATCACCGAGACCGACGATGCCTGTGACGGCGTCGAGAACGTCATCTTCAGCCAGGTCGAGATCTCCGGCAGCGCCCAGGACATCAGCGTCCGGTTCAGCGACGACGCCATCCTGACCGGCGGTCTCAACCCGCAGAACTTCTTCGAGGTCTCCGGTAACGTCATCGTGCCCGTCCAGGTCGATGACGATACCGTGGACGTCGAGTCCTTCATGGAGATGATCTTCGAAGTGTCGGGCCAGGGGCGCCGCCTGGAGATCGAGGAGGGGTCGTCTCAGACGTTCGTCGGGACCCATCCTGCGGCGCCGGGCGTGACGTGCATCGTCGAGTTCGTAGGGCAGGGGCAGCGCACGGACGACTAGGTCACGGCGCCCTGCGACGATGGCAATTTTGTTGACCCCTCTCTAGGGGGTCGATATCTTCTGGTCCCTCTCCATGGTTTTCGTGGGCGGTTAGCTCAGCCGGCAGAGCGCCTGCCTCACATGCAGGAGGTCGCAGGTTCAAGTCCTGCACCGCCCACCATCCGCTACCACAGAGATAGAAGCGGTCGCTTCAGTATCGCCACTCCCACTGCAGAAAGCTGCCGAAGACGCGCGTTCGCACTGCTTCGGTGTCGGGATCGAACGTAGGATCGCTCGGCAGATAGCGCGGCTCCCAGGTCGTCGTCCAGACAAAGCCACCGTGCGAGTGATATTCCAATCGGATCCCGGGCCAGGACGAGGTGGCACGCCCCTGTCCAGCCACGAAGATGCGAGGGGTCAGATACTTGCCGGCTTCGAGCTCGGTGCTGCGGAAAACATTTCCCCCTTCCTCCAACCCAAGCTCATCGGGAAGGTCGGCGGGGGAGATCCGGAACACGTCCAACCCTAGCTCGTTCAGACCGCCGGCCTCGAGGTCCTTGAGCGCCTCCTCCATCAACGCGCCGAGCGCAACCCCGGACAGCTTCTGAGTGGCGAGCGCGCCGAGGTCATCGCTCCCCGGTTCTCCTCCCGACACAGTGGATCCGCCCTGTACGAGCAGCGAGGAGGAGGACCTGCCAAATGCCAGGTAGCTGATCAGATCCGTCTCCGAAAGCGGGGGTTGTGCGTTGCTCCCCAGTTCGATCGTTGGCTGAACGAGCGTGCCGCCGATCGTGATCAGGATCGTAAGAGCTTCGCCGCGCGGCTGTGGTACCTCATGGTGGGCGAGGATCTGCAGCAGCGGGTTGAACTCGGGGTTTCCGAGGAAGATGATCGACCCGTTGTCGATCTCGAATCGTCGTCCCGAGTACGAGTACTCACCGCGGTCCGTTTGGATCGAGCCTTCCAGCGTGAAAGCCCGTTCCCTCTGGTCGAGGTGCAGGCTGAGTGGGCCATCGACGGGCGTGTAGAGCTCGATGTTGGCGTCCGAGTTACGAAACCAGGTGTCGCGCGCAATTTGGACATCGACATCCACCTCCAGGTTGTCGAGCAAGGGATTCGGCCGTGGGAGCAGGACCGGATCGACCCGGGTGGTGTCGATCACCGCGGTGAGGGCGGGATCGTCGAAATCGATGACCGGTTTTTCGGACTCCGGGATGTAGATCACACCTTCCCGGACGTTGATATCGCCAGTGACACGGACGCGGTCGAAAGGACCTTTGATGGCGAGATCGGAGTCGACGACGAGCCTGCCTTGCTCGTTGTCCAACACCTCGGCGCCACTCGCCTGGAGGATGAGATCGAAACCTGGTCGGGTGGGCGTCGTGATGTCGAGTGTCCCGGCGGCTCGAATCGGCCCGCCGTCGCTGCGCGCTGACAGCGAATCCAAGACCAGGGTGTCCTCGTGGATCGCGAGCGCGGCGGTCACCTCGCGCAGCTCGATCCCCGGCTGAGTGAGGTCCGCGGCACCCCCGTCCAGGTGGATGGCGCCGTCCACCTCGGGGGCCCGCGGCGTACCGCGTACCTCGACGGTGCCATCGACCCGGCCCCGCAGGGCGCCGACGGCCTCCGTGAACTGGGGGAGGGAATCGAGCTGTAGGTCGTCGAGGCGAAGGTCCAGGCGCATCGGGCGGTCGAGCAGCCGCTCCTCGGGGTCGTCCGTGAGAGAGAGATCGACCGGTAACGTTCCTTCGGCGATAAGCAGCTCGCGCGAGAGGTTCCGTACCGCGGCGCGCGAGGTCAGCTCGGTATCGGCGTAATCGAAGGTTGCCTCGAGCATAGGAATCCGGCCCCCGCCGTAGGTGAAATCAACGAGTCGGAGATCACCTTCAAGGCGCGGGTTCGTCATTGTTCCCTCGACCGTAGCATGGACCGAAAGCAGGCCAGTGGCTTCGACCGTGTCCGGCAGGAGGGCCACCAGATCGCCAATCTGGAGCTGCTCGATCGCCAGCTCGAAATCGCCCGTTCCTTCGGTCGGGAGGCGACCGTCGACGAGGATCCGGCCGCCGCTTCTCTCCCGTAGCTCGATTCTGTCCACCTCGATCCCCTGGCCGCCCCAGCCCACCCTGCTCGGCTCGGCGAGCGCCCAGTGGGTGTCGTCCATGCGAAGACTCAGGCTGTCCAGTCGGACCTCGCCCTGATCGGGTCTCAGGTCGTAGCGGCTTCCGAGGCGGTACTCATGCCCGCCATCCTGGTACACGGCGAGGTCCGCTGTGCCGTTTCCCTCGGCTTGGTGGTGTCGAACGCGTGCGCTCAGGCTGTCGAAGGCGAGACCTCCGGCCCGGAGCGAGTCGAGCACCGCGTCGGCCTCGACCGATGCGCGGGGGGTGAGCGCATCGAGCCAGGCATACTCGGCGCGGCCCGCGCCAATTCTGTTGCCGGCGACGACAACCTCGTCCAGCTCCGCGGTCCCACGCAGATCAAACCCTTCCAGGTTCCCAGCCACGACGCCGGCCACGTGAACGCTCCCCGCCAGCGGGCCCGGTCCCGTTGCGGCGGTATCGGAATCCGCGGCGGTGTCCCCGGCGACACGGTCCGCGGCGAGCGTATCCGCGGGGACGTATCCGGCGAAGTCGGACAGCGAATCCACCTGGATCGTGTACGAGAGCTCGCCTTCGCGGCCTCTCGCCACCCCAAAACTGCCTTCCACTTCCGCGGAGGCAGAGGCGACCCTCATCCTGGCCTCCTCGACCGTCGCCAGACCGTCCGCGATCCGAACGCGGACGTGGGCGGCCTCGACGCGGGTGGAATCGGGTCGCACATCGGCCACGTCGGCGAACACGACGGCGCGCGTCGCCCCAAGCTCCGTGCCCACGCCTTGGGCGGTGATGGTTCCCT
>DATEDS010000151.1:0-3362 GCA_035281565.1 Gemmatimonadota bacterium | reverse complement strand
AGCCGGTCGACGTGACCGAGATCATCCGGGTCGCCGGCGATGCCGAGCCCCGGCTGACCGAGGTCATCCGGCGCACCGTGCAGCATCTCGACGAGGCGATCGCGCTGGATCCCGACCTGATCCGCACGGACGCCTGAGCGGCCGATGGTCGACGCGACCCGCCAGCGGGACTACAAGGACACGCTCAACCTGCCACGGACCGAGTTCCCGATGCGCGCCCGCCTGCCCGAGCGGGAGCCGGAGACGCTGGCCCGCTGGGAGGAGCAGCGGCTCTACGACCGTCTGCGCGAGGAGCGCCGGGGGAGCGAGCGGTGGATCCTGCACGACGGCCCTCCGTACGCCAACGGCCACATCCACCTCGGCACGGCGGTGAACAAGATTCAGAAGGACTTCGCGGTCCGGACCCGGTCGATGATGGGATACGACGCCCCCTACGTTCCGGGCTGGGACTGCCACGGCCTCCCGATCGAGATCAACGTGCAGCGCGAGTTCCGCGAGCAGGACCGGGAGCCGGGGCTGCTGGAGCTGCGGGCACGGTGCCGTGAGTACGCCGCGGGCTGGGTCGACGTCCAGCGCGAGGAGTTCCGGCGGCTGGGGATCTGGGGCGCCTGGCAGGAGCCGTACCTCACCATGTCGCGCGCCTACGAGGCCGAGATCGTCGAGACGTTCGCCGATCTCGTCGAAGCGGGGTTCGTCTACCGCGGCCTGCGCCCCATTCACTGGTGCGTGGTGGATCGGACCGCCCTGGCCGAGGCCGAGATCGAGTACCGCCCCCGGACCTCGCCCTCGATCACCGTCATCCTCCCGCTCCGCGAGGACCCGGGCGGCGTCTTCGCCGACGACGGGAAGGCGGGAACCGCGGGGGTCCTGGTCTGGACGACCACCCCGTGGACGATCCCCGCCAACCGGGCGGTGGTGGTCCATCCCGACCTGGACTACGTCGTCGTGGACACCGAGCGCGGACGGCTCTTGTGGGCGGCCGCGCGGCACTCGGCTCTGGCGGACCTCTTCCAGCGGGCCGAGGTCGTCCGCCGCGTCCGCGGGGCCGATCTTGCGGGCCTGGTCTTCACGCATCCCCTCGAGGACCGGGCGAGCCCACTCCTGTTCGCCGGCCACGTCACGGTGGAGGAGGGGACCGGCGTCGTCCACACCGCTCCCGGCCACGGGGCCGAGGACTTCCAGGTCGGCCGCGACAACGGTCTCGAGATCTACAACCCGGTCGGGCCGGACGGCGTGTACCTGCCGGACACCCCGCACTACGCGGGGCTCCTCATCTGGGACGCGAACCCGCGGATCGTCGCCGACCTCGAGACGGCCGGCCGGCTCGTCGACCAGACCCGCGTGGAGCACAGCTACCCGCATTGCTGGCGGTGCAAGAACCCGGTCGTCTTTCGCGCCACCGTCCAGTGGTTCCTGGGGATCGACCACAAGGACCTGCGGGCGCGCGCGCTCGAGGCGATCGACCTCGTGACGTGGGTCCCTCCGGCCACCGCCAACCGGATCCGGACGATGGTCGAGGGACGGCCCGACTGGACCCTCTCCCGCCAGCGTGCCTGGGGGGTCGGGATCCCGGCGGTCTACTGCCGGCGCTGCGAGGAGCCGTTCCTGGACCCCGCGTTCATCCGCCACGTGGCCGCGCTGGTCCGCGAGAAGGGTGCCGACCACTGGTTCGCCGCCGGGATGGAGCAGCTCGTCCCGGCGGGCGTCCACTGCCCGAAGTGCGGCCCCCGGGCGACCGACTTCCGTCGCGAGATCGAGATCCTGGACGTCTGGTTCGATTCCGGCGTCTCGCAGCGCGCCGTGCTCGAGGCGCATGCCGACCTGGCCTGGCCGGCCGACCTGTACCTCGAGGGACCCGATCAGCACCGCGGCTGGTTCAACTCGTCCCTCATCCTGGCGGTGGCGACCCGTGGGCGGGCTCCGTATCGGGCCGTCCTGACCCACGGCTGGATGGTCGACGCCGAGGGCCGGGCCATGCACAAGTCTCTCGGCAACGTCATCCGCCCCGAGGAGATCGTGGGCCAGCGGGGAGCCGACATCCTGCGCCTGTGGACGGCCGCCAACGACATCACACGCGACGGGCGGTTCTCGTGGGACGCGGTCGACCAGGTCTCGGAGGCGTACCGGCGGATCCGGAACACGCTGCGCTTCCTGCTCGGCAACCTGGCCGGCTTCGACCCGCGCCGGGACGCCGTACCGCTCGCGGAGCTGGAGGACTTCGACCGCTGGGCGCTGGGGGGCCTCGAGCGCCTTCAGGAAAGCGTCCGGAGCGCCTACGACCGTTACGAATTCCACGTCGCCTATCAGCAGCTCGTCAATTATTGCACGGTCGAGCTGTCGGGCGTGTACCTGGACGGCATCAAGGTCCGGCTCTACACGCAGCCGGCCGGGTCGGCCACCCGGCGCAGCGCACAGACCGTGCTACAGGCGGCGATGGAATCGCTGGTGCGGCTCCTGGCACCTATCTTGCCCTTCACCGCCGAGGAGGTCTGGGCCGCGATGCCGGCTGGAGCGGTCGGCCCGAGCGTCCACCTCGAGGAGTTCCCGCCGGCGCATCCCGAGCGGCGCGAGCCGGGCCTGGAGGCGGACTGGGAGACGCTCCTGCGCGCCCGTCAGGCGGTCACGCGCGAGCTCGAGGGGCTCCGGGAGCGCAAGGAGATCGGCTCGTCGCTGGCCGCCGAGGTCGAGATCGCCGCGGTAGACGATGCGGACCGGGCGACCCTGGAACGCCACCTTTCCGCGCTCGAGGAGGTGTTCATCGTGAGCGCCGTCCACGTGCGCGACAGGCTCGAGGGAGACGCCACGCCGGAAGGGTTTCGGGCCCGGGCGCGGCCGGCGAGTGGCGAGAAGTGCGACCGATGCTGGCGCTGGCGGACGAGCGTCGGCGACGACCCCGGAAATCCCAACCTGTGCGCGGAGTGCGTCTCCATCCTCATCGGGTTATCCTGATACCGAGGGCCACGACATGATGAAGAAGAATCAACTGAGCCAGCTGGAGCATCGTCTTCTCGAGGAGCGCGAGCGTGTCCTCAAGGAGCTCGGCTTCTTCGACGAGAACTACCACGAGTCGACGCGCGCCGCGTCGGGGGATCTCAGCGCCTACTCGTTTCACATGGCCGATCAGGGGACGGACGCCATGGAACGGGAGAAGGCCTTCCTGTTCGCCTCGAAGGAGGGTCGCCAGCTCTACCAGATCGATGACGCGCTGCGCCGCCTCTACCGCCAGCCGGACGGGTTCGGCCACTGCGTCCAGTGCGATCAGCCCATCCATTGGGAGCGCCTCCAGGCGCTCCCCTACGCGACCTTGTGCATCGCGTGCAAGGAGCGGGAGGAGAATGGAAGGGGCGGCTGAGGCGATCACC
>DATEDS010000150.1:0-4612 GCA_035281565.1 Gemmatimonadota bacterium | reverse complement strand
GGCGAGCGCCGCCAGGACCAGCCCGACCCGTGCCCCCAGCTCGTCGGCCCCGAGCGCGACCATGCCGAGCGCCGTCGCCCAATAGGTGAGGGGGGGCTTCTCGAAGTGGGCGATGAAGTTCAGCCGCGGCGTCAGCCAGTCGCCGCTCCGTACCATCCGCGCGGCGATCTCGGCGTAGCGCGCCTCGGTCGACTCCCAGAGGCCGTAGCCGCCCAGGTTCCAGAGAAGGAGCGTGGCGGCGAGCAGCAGGAGGGCCACCGTCGGCCTCCGACCTAGGGCCTCCGGAAGCCAGCGCTCGCCCGGCCCGCCGACGGCCGGGGAGCTCACCGCGCGACGTCCTCCCGTCTCAGGAGGACCAGGTTCCGCAGGTACACGAAGAGCCCGACCGACTGGCCGAGGATGAAGACCGGATCCCGGCGCCAGAGAGAGTAGGACAGCAGGATCAGCCCGCCCGAGATCGACAGGTACCAGAACGCGCGTGGGACGACGCTACGGCCCCGCCGCTCGCTGGCGATCCACTGGACGAGGAAGCGGCTGAAGAAGCAGGCCTGTCCGGCCAGGCCGATGCCGACCCAGGTATGCTCAGCCGGCACGCGAGCCTCCTTTCGAAGGATGCCGGGCTCCCGGACCCGGCGCGACCGCGGACGCCAGGGAACCCGCAAGTTCGGACAAGAGCGGAGACGATACCACCCGATTGACCACGATCGGGTCGATAACTATAATTGACCATCCCTGGTCATGCTCGTCTTTCCCCAGGGCATGGTCTTCCGTGACCGAGAACGGAAAGGAGCGTGCGCGTGCCGGAAACCGAGAGGGTGAAGGACAAGGACAAGGAACCCGTCTTCCTGCGGATCGGCGACGCGGCCCGGTTGCTCGGCGTCTCGATCAGCACCCTCAGGAGGCTCGAGAAGAACGGTCGTCTCGGCGAGTACGGCGTCAGGGTCTACTACACGCCGACCCGGCGGCGGCGGTACAAGAAGAGCGAGATCATCGAAGCCCTCGAACGCTCAGCCCACGGGTAGAAGGAGCCAACCCTACACACCATCCTCGCGGGCGGCGATCAGCCAGTCGGCGAGCGTCGCCAGGTCGGGCACCTCGTGGTCGGGCAGCGGGCCTTCCGCGGGTCGGCGCTGCGCCTTCCGGTTGACCCAGACGACCGGCAGGCCCACCGTGTTGGCGGGCGCGACGTCATGGAACAGGCTCTGGGCGGCGTGGAGCCAACCGGTGGAATCGCCCACGAACGGCCGTGCGGCCTCGAAGTGGGCGAGATCGGGCTTGTACGATTCCACCCGGTCGGCGGTCACGTAGAAGTCGAAGTCGACGGCCAGGTGCTCGAGCGTGCCGGCCAGCAGGTCCTCGTCGACGTTCGACAGGATGCCCAGACGCCAGTGCCGGGCGAGCCGCTCCAGCGACGGGTTCGTGTCGGTGAAGGCGGGCCACGCGGCAAGGCTCTCGGGAAGAAAGCCGGCCCGCTCCGCGGAGATCGTCCATCCGCAGTCGGCGGCGACCCGGCGGGCGGTCTCCCGCAGGACGTCCCGGTACGGCCTGTACGTTCCGCTCTCGACCAGCGGCTCGATCGCGTGGTAGGCTCGGACGACCTCCTCCCGATCCAGCCTGAGGCCGTCGCTCGCAGCGGCCGACCGGAAGGCCTCCCAGATTCCGGTCTCCCAGTCGATCAACGTTCCATAGCAATCGAACGTGATGACCGACACCTGACCCGGGCGCAGATTGCGGATCGTGATCATGGCGTCCCGCGGGAGTAACTTACCACCGCATGCAGCCCACGTCCGACCTCGCCCGACGGAGTTCCGGGTCCTGGCTCGACCGGCACGGCCGGGTCCACGACTATCTGCGGATCTCGGTCACCGACCGGTGCAATCTCCGTTGCCGCTACTGCATGCCGGCCGAAGGTCTCCGGTGGCTGCCGCGCGAGGAGATCCTGACGTTCGAGGAGATCGCGCGACTGGCCGGCCTGTTCCACGATCGCGGCGTCCGGAAGATCCGGATCACGGGGGGCGAGCCGACCGTCCGCAGGGACCTTCCCCGCCTGGTAAGGCTCCTTCGCGACCGGTGTCCCCGCGCATCTCTCCACATGACCACCAACGCCCTCCTGGTGGGCCGGATGGCGCGGGACCTCTACGACGCCGGCCTTCGGGGCCTGAACGTCTCGCTGGATTCGCTGGACCGGGAGACTTTCCACCGGATCACCCGCCGCGATCTCTTCGCCGAGACATGGGCGGGGGTCGAGGCCGCCTACGACCTCGGGTTTCGGCCCCTCAAGATCAACTGCGTGATCCTCGGCGGCCTGAACGACCGTGAGGCGCCGGACTTCGTCGCCCTCACCCGTGACCGGGAGCTCGACATCCGGTTCCTCGAGTACATGCCGTATGGCGGCCTCAACGTCCTGCAGCCCGAGTACGTGACGGGCGAGGCGATCCGCCGCCGGATCGAGGAAGCCGGCTTCTCCCTTCAGCCGCTGCCTTGGGACGGCGGGCCGGCCCGCCCCTACCGCGTGCCCGGTCATCGGGGGACGATCGGCTTCATCACCGCCGTAAGCCACCACTTCTGCGACCGCTGCAACCGGCTCCGGTTGACCGCCGACGGCTATTTCGTCAACTGCCTCTACGGGAAGAAGCGCGCCAACCTGCGGGGTCCGCTCCGGGAAGGCGCCACCGACGACGAGCTGGCGACCATCGTCCAGGTGGAGCTCGACCGGAAGTGGGCGGCCCACCCGGACCTTACGCAAGGCGAGATCCCGGTGCTGGGGACGATGTCGCAGATTGGTGGTTGAAGGAACCGTCGAACCCTAGACGCGGTAGCGCAGCAGCGCCGCCACGCCATCCAGCGCCTCCAGCCCGGTGTGCCCCTCGACGATCTCGACCCGCCGGCCGGTCCGCTCGGCCCGCCGCACCATCGCCTCTCGCAGGTCGATCTCCTCCGGCCGCGGAGTCTGGCAGAACGGGCACTCGGACGGGGCCGGAGGCAGCCCCAGGACGCGGCACTCGGCGCATTGCCAGCCGTCCGCGCCGTCGAAGCCTTCGGCCAGCAGGAGCCGGTCGACCTGCTCCAGGTTCAGGGCCTCGATCGTGGCGTCGAGTCCGGCCGCGGCGAGCCCGCCGGCGCGGAAGCGGTCGATCGCCGTGTCGGCGAGCTTCCGGCTGTCGTCGGCCTCGGTCCGTCGGACGACGTCGATCGTGCGTTCCAGGATCCGGTGGGAGGACTCGTCGATCCCGATCGGGGCCTCGTCAATGACCTTCTCCCGAACGGCCGGCGTGAGGTGCCGCCGTAGCTCGCCGAGCATCAGATCGTCGCCTCCCAGGATGACGTAGTCGACCTCCCCCTTCCGAACGATGCCTTCCAGACGCTCGATGACCTCCCGGGCGTGCTTCTGAATGTGGTCCTCGATGCGGGCTTGGTAGCGGATCTCGGCCCATCCGGCCACCCGCGTGCGATCGATGGGTTGCGGGGGCTCGAAATCCCGTTCCGCGAGCACGGTTCCCAGGCCGGCGACGACGATCCGCGCCTGGTGCACGTCCGCGACGCACACCGCGTAGCGCGGCTCCTGATCGGCCAGCTTGACGATCGGGTAGAGGTGCGGCACCGGACCCACCACCAGCCGGTGGTCGTCGAAGGTCGTCCGGAACTCGAGCGCTTCCCAGAGGCCATCCTCCGAGCAGGCGTAGACCGCGACGGAGCGGGTCGAAGGATCCAGGTCCTCGAGGTACGCGAGGATACGATCGCGGTCCACCGAGAGCCGACCGCGTGCCGGCGAGCGCTCGGGAAAGCTGCGCAACCGGTCGGCGAACGCCTTCTTCAGGAACACGGCGTGGGTAGGGCGCCCGTTGCCCTCCGGCACCGTGTTCAGGAAGCAGGAGACGACCGGGTTCGAGGACGGAGACAGGTGCGCCAGTCGGGCAATGGTCTCGTTCAACGTCGCCATGCGAACCCCTTTCTGGGAGTCGTGCGAGTGGGCCGGAAAGCAGGGGGACGGTCAGGACCGTCGGCCTTGGCGGTGCGGTGGGAGTCGGGCAGGTAAACGGACATCCTCTCCACGTAGAATCGGACGTCGGTTCGGGATGCCAAGGTAGGTAGGGTGCCCAGGCCTGGCAATGCGGGGCTACGCCGTCCCCGGTTTCGTCGTCGCCCTGGAATCGCACGCCGCGCTTTGACACTCTCTCGGCCGGCGCCTAGTTTTCCGTCCTTTCAGGTCGTTTCTCGCCCCCCAAGCAGGTCCATGAAACCGATCCGCGAAGGTCTCACCTTCGACGACGTCCTCTTGGTCCCCCGGCTGTCCGCGGTCCACCCGCGGGAGGTCGACGTCTCGACGCGCTTCACCCGCGGCATCACGCTGAACATCCCGATCGTATCGGCCGCCATGGACACCGTCACCGGCGCCCGGATGGCGATCGCCCTGGCGCGCGCCGGGGGGATAGGCGTCCTCCACAAGAACCTGACCATCGACGAGCAGGCCGAGAAGGTTGACCGGGTCAAGCGCTCGGAGAGCGGCCTGATCCAGACCCCGGTCACCCTGGGCCCCGACCGTCCGATCGGCGAGGCCCGGCGGCTCATGACCCGTTACGGGATCTCGGGCGTGCCCGTGGTCGAGGACGGG
>DATEDS010000149.1:0-5623 GCA_035281565.1 Gemmatimonadota bacterium | reverse complement strand
GCCTCTCCCTCCACGTCCGGATTGGTGGCCAGGATCACCTCCTGAACGGCGCCCTCGCGGACCCGGCTCAGGAGCCGCTCGACGGTGAGCGCCTCCGGCCCCACGCCGTCCAGCGGGGAGAGCCGGCCGTGCAGGACGTGGTAGCGGCCGTGGAAGGTGCCGCTCCTCTCGATGACGTGGATGTCGCTCGGCTCCTCGACCACGCAGACCGTCGAATCGTCGCGCCGGGGATCGCGGCAGAACACGCATTGGGGGCCTTCGGCGATGTTCCCGCAGGTCTCGCAGAAGACGATCCGGTCCTTGACGCGCTGGATGGCTTCGGAAAGCCGATAGGCCGAGTCGCGCGGTTGCTTGAGCAGGTAGAAGGTCAGCCGGCTGGCCGTCTTGCGGCCGATCCCCGGGAGCCGGGAGAGCTCCTCGATGAGCTGCTCGACCGCGTCCGCCACAACGTCTAGACGATACCCGGCAGCTCGAGTCCGCCCGTCAGCTTGCGCATCCTCTCCGCCGCCATCTCGCTCGCTCGCGTCATCGCCTCGGACACCGCCGCCACGACCAGATCCTCCAGCATCTCGACGTCCGCCGGGTCCACGACCTGCGGGTCGATCCGGACGGCGAGAAGCTCCTGACGCCCGTTCACGACCGCCGTCACCATCCCGCCCCCTGCCGAGACCTCGACCCGCTGCTCGGCCAGCTCGGCCTGGATCCGCGACACCTGGCTCTGGAACTTCTGAGCCTGCTTGAGGAGGTTACCCAGATTGTTCATCGATTCGCTGTCGCGCTCCTTTCCCATCCGTCAGGGCTGCGCCGGGCTGGATCCCTGGACGCGCACCACGCGCGCGTCGAACAGGTCCACCACCCGCCGCAGCAGGGGATCGCCCTCGAGCCGGGCCTGCATCTCGCGCTCGGCCAGGTCGCGGCCGTTGGGACGGCCGCGGGCCGGAGCGGCCGCGGACTCTCCGGGCGTCGAGCCGGTCACGCGGATCTTACCCGCGAAGCTCCATCTTTGGTTCAGGACGGCGGCCAGCGGGTCCAGCGTCCCCCGCTGGTGGAGCTGCTCCATCCTGAACTCGGCCTCCGGCGGGACGGTCAGGACGACCTCCTCCGCCGAGCAGACCGCCGGTCTGGCTCCCCGCAAGAGAGCGGCCACCGTGGGCCGCGAGAGGTGGACCGCTTCGACGACCTCGTCCCACCTCTCCAGGAGGGCCTCCAGCGTGATGGGTCCGGAAGGGACGGCCGCGGCCGTCGCCCGGGCGTTTCCGGATCCGGGCGCGTCCCTGGCGGGCCGCCCGGAGCGGCCAGCCGAGCGCCGGTCCGCGGCCCGTCCGGCGGGAGCCGGCCCGCCGTCTCCCCCGTCCAGGGCGGCCAGCGCCGCCTCGACGTCCACCATTCGGTCTAGGAGGGCGAGCCGGATCAGCAGCACCTCGAGGACCAGGGCCTGCTGACTCGAGCGCCGGAAGGTCTCCTCCTCGTCCGTGGCCAGGGTCAGCATCCGGAGGAGATCCTCGGTCCCGAGCCGGGCGGCCGCCTCGCGGTAGGCGTCGCGGAGCCGCTCGGGCACGTCCTCCAGGAGCTCCTCGCTGCCGAGGGCCGCCAGCAGGCAGCTCCTCAGATGCTCGAGAAATCCGGCGTAGAATTCCTCGAGATCGTAGCCCGACGCCCGCAGGTCACGGGCGAAGACCAGCGCTGCCCCGGCGTCCCCGTCGGCGAGGAGACCGGTCAGCTCGAGGTACCGCTCCTCGTCCGGCATCCCGATCAGCCCGCGCAGGGCCCCCAGGTCGACGTCCTCCCCGCCGAACGCCACCACCTGGTCGAGCAGCGAGAGCGCGTCCCGCAGGCTCCCGTCGGCCTTCTTGGCGATCGCCCAGGCCGCCGGCTCGCCCAGCCGGATCCCCTCCCGCTCGGCGATCCAGGCCAGCCGCTCGCGGATCGCCTTGAGCGGGATCGGCCGGAAGTCGAACCGCTGGCAGCGGGACAGGATCGTGGGCGGGATCTTGTGGGGCTCCGTCGTCGCCAGGACGAAGACGACGTTCCGCGGCGGCTCCTCGAGCGTCTTCAGGAAGGCATTGAAGGCATCCTTCGAGAGCTGATGGACCTCGTCCACGATGTAGACCTTGTAGCGGCCCTGGGCGGGGGCATACTTGACCGTCTCCCGGAGCTCCTTGATGTCGTCGATCCCCCGGTTGGAGGCGGCGTCGATCTCGATCACGTCCAGCGAGCGGCCGGCCGCGATCGTGCGACAGTTCTCGCACCGGCCGCACGGTTCCCCGGAGACACCGGCTTCGCAGTTGAGGGCCTTGGCCAGGATCCGCGCCGTGGTCGTCTTCCCGCTGCCCCGGGGCCCGGCGAACAGCACCGCGTGGGCGATCCGGTTCTGATCGAGCGCGTTGCGCAGGGTCCGGGTGACGTGCTCCTGGCTGATGACGTCCCCGAACGTCCCGGGGCGGTACTTCAGCGCGAGCGGTTGGTGGGGCATTTCTCGGACGGCGGCTCCGGTCGAATCGGGGAGGGATCTCGGAATCGTTTCTCGTTGTCCTGCCAAAATGCCCCAGGAGTACGCAGCCGCCCGACCGTCTACGTACCGCTGCTACCTTCCGGTCCTGACGGGGTTGGTAGGGCCGAACCCTGCGAGCCTGGGGCGAAGTCGAAGGTAGCCCGGATGTCCCCCGGAGTCAACGTGGAACTCTAGCGGAAGGACCATCGCAGCACTTGGACGATGTTCGAGTAATCGTCCGTCCACGTCTTCGCCGCCCCCGCTTCCAGCTTCTCCCATCCATCCGCGTGGTCGAGACCGCTCAACCGGCCCTCGTCCCGAGCCAGAACGACCCACTCGGAGGGCAGGCGGTACCTCCCGAACGCCTCCCGCGGTGGAACGAAGAACCGGCTCCGGGCGGCGAGACCCAGGTCCCGCGCGACGGCTGCGACGACCGGTCGCAGGTGGAGGAAGGAGTTGCTGATGTTCACGAGAAGGAACCCGTCCGGAGCCAGCTTCTCCAGATAGAGCTCGAACGCCTCCCTGGTCATCATGTGGACCGGAATCGCGTCCGAGCTGAAGACATCGACCACGATGAGATCGTAGCTCTCGGGTGGCGACGCCTTGAGGGACAGCCTCGCATCGCCCAGCAGAACTCGAGCATCCGGCGCACACGCCGAAAGATACGTGAAGAATTCCTTCTCCGTGGCGATCTCCTCGACAACCGGATCGATCTCGTAGAAGGTCCACTGCTGTCCATCCTCACCGTAGCACGCGATGCAGCCGGTGCCGAGACCTACGCCCGCCACCCGCTCGATCTCTCCGTCGTTCACGATCCACTGGAAAACGTCACCCACGGGCCCTTCGAGGACATAGTACGAGATGGGTTCGGGTCTGGCGGGATCGTCCAGCCTCTGAGCCCCGTGGACGGTCGTCCCGTGGAGAAGAACGTGATACCGGCCCGACTCGTCCGCGAGCACCGTGTTGACACCGAAGAAGCTTCTCTGGCGAAGCAGCAGGCGCTCGTCCTTGCTGAGCCATGCGAACGACAAGAGGAGCGCACCCAGAGCCAGCCCCAACCGCAGGGGCCGTCTGCGGAAGGCGAACACGACGAGCGAGCCGCAGATCAGTAGAAGAATCACCCCCAGAGAAGGTCGGACTTGGTTCGTATCGAGCACCAAAAGGCACGCTGCCGAGGCCAGCAGGACTCCCCCGGGCCAGAGCAGATCTCCCCACGTGAGGCGTCGCTCCCCAATCGCCAGCGGAGCGAGCGCGACAGCGAGCACGAGCGCCAGCGGATATTCGGCGACGGTGTCAAACACGACGGGCGCGATCAGGGCGTTCAGCGCTCCTCCCAGGGCCCCGCCGAGGGCGATCAACAGGTAGAACTCCGTGAGGTGCTCGACCCGGGGCCGCGTTCGGGCCAGCTCGCCGTGGCACACCATCGCCAGCACGAAGAAGGCGAGGAGATGAAACAGCATGAAGGGGAGGGGCAGCTTTCCGTAGGCCCCCACACAGAGCAAGGCGGTGAGGCCGATGGCCGCATGGGGCATCGCTCTGAGCATCCGTCCATGCGGGACGAGCGGTCGACGCGAAAAGGTGACGACGAAGGTCAGGAGGTAGATGGCGAGCGGAAGGACCCACAGAAGCGGCACGGCCGCCACGTCGGTCGTGATGAACGTCGTCACGCCGAGAAGAAGGCTTGATGGGGCGAGCGCGAGCAGCACCCAGCGAGCACGGGTCTGGAAGGCAGGACGACGGACATGCCCGGGATCGTGGTAGGCGTCCACATGGGCGAGGCCTTCACGCCGGGCCGTCACCGCCATGAGGGCCGTCACCGTGATCAACAAGGCGACCAGGACGTACCCCGCCGACCACGCCTGGTGCTGGGCGACGAGGCCGATCCGCGGTTCGAGGACGAACGGATAGCCGATCAACGCGGCCATGCTCCCCAGGTTGCTGGCCGCATACAAGAAGTACGGGTCCTTGGACTCGGCGAGATCGGTGGTGGAGAACCAACGCTGGAGCAGCGGGGCGGTGGCCGCGAGCGCGACGAAGGGAAGCCCCAACTGGAAGCCCAGGAGACCCAGCAGCCAGGGGACCGGCGTACCCGTCGTGGGAGGCTGCCATCCGTCAGGCACGTGGATGGGCAGGACCAGCATCACGACGACGACGAGAAGACCGAAGTGGAGGGCGGCCTGGTCCCGCGTGGAAAGCCAGCGCGAGGAAAAGTGGGCGTACAGGTACCCGACGAGGAGCGCGGCCTGGAAAAAAACCATGGATGTGTTCCAGACGGCGGGTGTCCCCCCCAGGAGCGGCAACACCGCTTTGGTGAACATGGGTTGCACCCAGAAGAGGAGCAGCGCGCTCGCGAACATGGCGGAGGAGAACAGGAGGATCATGGAGCGGGGGACGAACGGGGAGGAATCCGTCAGACCAGGCTCGACCCGCGGTCGTTCACGAAGCGAGCCTCGGACTCACTCCACGATCTGGACCGACCGGAGCAGGGAGCCGGGACGGCCACAGTCGCCGGTACCAATCCCCCTCATCAACCGGACATAGACGTTCCAGCGTCCGCGCGGCTCCGCTCCGTGGGGTTGGGTGGGGGAGCAGGAGACCTTCTCGATGAAGAGGGCCGTCCAGTTGGAGATCGTGGCCCGGGTGTTCGCGCCGCCGTCCGGAACGACGGTCCGCGGGTCGACCAGGGGGACGGATCGGCACCGCAGGCAGCTCAAGAGACACGCGTCCTCGCCATCCCGTTTGGGGCACTGGTCGACTGCGTCCCAGCTTACATCTGGTTCGTTGTCCACGAGCCACTTGAAGTCGTCGACGAGCTCCTGCTTGTTGCCGGCGCCGGAAGCCGACCAGATCGGGTCGCCGATCTCCAGGCCTTCGATGACGCAGCTGCGAATCCGGGGGCTGAGCACGTCGGTCCCCCCTCCACCCCCTTCGCTCGGATGACCTTCGAGCCACCAGCAGTCCCAGCTTGGGTCGCCGAACGCCTTGCACGCCTCGAACGTGTCCGTGTCGGCGCACTGAGGCGGTCCTCCTCCATCCTGACTGACGTCCTTGATCTCGATCAGCGTCCCGGCATCTTCATCGCTGTAACCCGTGTAGCCCGGCTCCGGGTACGGGATGTACTGGTCGATCCCC
>DATEDS010000148.1:0-9192 GCA_035281565.1 Gemmatimonadota bacterium | reverse complement strand
GCGGGATCGTGAGCCGGGCCGGGTGGTGGTTGATGGGGACGGCGCTTGCCCTCGGCCTCGGGGCCTGTGCCTCGAGCGGCGGGACCGCCGTCCTCCCGGCCGACGAGCAGTTCCAGGAGGCCACGCGGTTCTTCGAGAACGGCCAGTACGACCGCGCGGTCGGGGCATTCCAGGCATTCGTGTTCAACTATCCTCAGGACAGCCGTGTCCCCGACGCGCGCTGGTTGGCGGCCGAGTCGTACTACCGAATGGAGGACTGGGCGACGGCGGCCCAGGAGTACCTGAACTACCAGCGCGACTTCCCGCGCGAGGAGCGGGCCGCCGAGGCGATCTACCAGGCGGGACGGGCGTACCAGGAGATGAGCCTGAGGCCCGAGCTGGATCAGCGCGACACCGAGCGCGCCATCAACGTCTATGACCGGCTGCTGGTGGAGTACCCGTCGAGCGAGCTCGTTGCCGAAACCCGTGAACGCGTGGCCGAGCTCCGGAACAAGCTGGCCGAGAAGGTCTACCTGAACGCCGAGTTCTACTTCGACCACGAGGACTTCGAGGCCGCCGAGATCTACCTCGCCGACCTGATCGCCACCTTCCCTCAGACCGAGTGGATCCCGGCGGCGTACGCCCTGCTGGCGCGAACCTTCTGCGCCCAGGGCCTGTCGGACCGCGCCGCCGACGTGTTCGCGCGGCTGCGTGAGGCGTTTCCCGACAGCCGGGCGGCCCGGGAGGTGGACGGCCAGCTGCCCGGCCGGTGCGTCCGGTCACCGGCGCCCGAGCAGGCGGCGGGATCGTCCGACGGCGGGTGACGGGGCGATGACGGGTCCGGGGCGGGTCGTTCCCGTCCGCAAGGGGCTCCTGGGGGGCATGTTCAACCCGCCCCACGTCGCGCACCTGATCGTGGCCCACATCGTGCGTGAGACCCTGGGGCTGGAACGGGTCGTGCTCGTGCCCACCAGCGTCCACGCGTTCAAGGGAGAGGCGGAGGCCAGCGCGCGTGACCGTGCGGTCATGGCTGAACTGGCCGTGGCCGGGGATTCCGCTCTCGAGGTCGACCGGATCGAAGTCCGCCGCGGCGGGATCTCCTACACCGTGGACACCTTGCGGGAGCTTCGGGATCGGGAGCCGGACACCGTCTGGCACCTGATCGTGGGCCAGGACAACCTGGCCGAGCTCGATCAGTGGCGCGACGTCGAGCGGCTTCCCGAGATGGCCCAGATCGTGCTCGTGAGCCGCGGCTTGTCCGCCGCGGTCCCGGCCGCCGAGCCGCCCTTCGGCGGCCGCTTCACGCGAGTCCCGGTGCCGGCGCTGGAGATCTCCTCGACGGCCGTTCGACAGCGGGTGGCCGGAGGCCGATCGATCCGCTACTGGGTGCCGCCGGCGGTAGAGGCCTACATCGCCGAGCGCGGCCTGTACGGCGGGAGATCGACGGAGGAGGTCGGGAGTCCCGGGGCCCCGGCCGGGCGTTGATTCCGCGGCGGGAATGCGCTACATTGATCACTCTACCGCAGTACCCGCCGAAATCGTCCGGCCGAAAATCCCGCCCCCGCGGGTCGCCTGATCGCGACCGGACACGCTCCTTGGAGAGCACTGCATAGGCAACGAGGAAAAAACGTGGTTCTGCAACCGATCCTGAAACTGTTCGTGGGCGACAAGCATCGCCGCGAGCTCAAACGGCTGTGGCCGGTCGTCGAGCAGATCAACGAGATCGCCGGGTCGCTCCAGTCCGTCCCGGACGAGGCGCTGCAGGCCAAGACCGGCGAGTTCCGTGAACGGCTCGCCGCGGGGGAGACCCTGGACGACCTCCTCCCAGAGGCGTATGCCGTCGTCAAGGAGGCCTGCCGCCGCAACCTGGGCCGGGCATGGCAAGTCACCGGTCAGGACTTCACCTGGGACATGGTGCCGTTCGACGTCCAGCTCTTCGGCGGCATCGTCCTCCACGAGGGAAAGATCGCCGAGATGGCGACGGGCGAGGGGAAGACCCTGGTCGCGATCCTGCCGCTCTACCTCAACGCCTTGGAGGGCAAGGGGACCCATCTCGTTACGGTGAACGACTACCTGGCCCGCCGTGACTCCGAGTGGGTGGGCGAGATCCTGCGCTGGCTGGGTCTGACCGTAGGCGTCATCCAGAACGACATGAACTTCGAGCAGCGCCGCCAGGCCTACGACTGCGAGGTCACCTACGGCACCAACAACGAGTTCGGTTTCGACTACCTCCGCGACAACATGGCGATCGCCCGCGAGAACCGGGTCCAGCGCGGGCACCATTTCGCGATCATCGACGAGGTGGACTCGGTGCTGATCGACGAAGCGCGCACGCCGCTCATCATCTCGGGACCCACGCAGCACGACACGTCGGGGAAGTTCGGCGAGCTGAAGCCGCTCGTGGAGCGCCTGGTCCGGGATCAGGCGCGGACGGTCAACCAGCTCGTGGCCGAGGCCGAAGCCCTCCTTGAGAACGAGGCCGGGAGCGAGGACGGCGAGGGCGCGTACGAGGCGGGCATCAAGCTCTTCCAGGCCCAGCGCGGCATGCCCAAGAACAAGCGACTCATGAAGCTGCTCAACGAGACCGGCGTCAAGAAGCTCGTCCAGAAGGTCGAGGCCGACTTCATGCGCGACAAGCGCGTCCACGAGCTGGATGAAGCGCTCCTGTTCGCGATGGACGAGAAGGGCCACGATGCCCACCTCACAGACCGGGGCCGCGAGAGGATCGCCCCGAAGGATCCCGAGCTGTTCGTGGTTCCCGACCTGTCCCAGCTCCTGCATGCGATCGACGAGGATCCGGATCTCGACGAGCGGGAAAGGGTCGAGCGGCGCGCGGCGCTGGAACACGAGTACGCGGAGAAGAGCGAGACCATCCACAACATCGCCCAGCTCCTCAAGGCGTACGCCCTGTACGAGAAGGACGTCGAGTATGTCGTCCAGGATGGGAAGGTCCTCATCGTCGACCAGTTCACCGGCCGCCTGATGCCCGGTCGGCGCTATTCGGAGGGCATGCACCAGGCCATCGAGGCCAAAGAGGGAGTGCGGATCGAGGGCGAGACCCAGACCTTCGCGACGATCACGATCCAGAACTACTATCGCCTGTACGACAAGCTGGCGGGCATGACGGGGACGGCCGAGACGGAGGAGAACGAGTTCTTCCAGATCTACGGCATGGAGGTCGTCGTCATCCCCACCAACGAGCCGATCCGGCGCGCGGACTACGAGGACGTCGTCTACCGGACACGGCGCGAGAAGTACAACGCCGTGATCGAGGAGATCGAACGCGAGCACGCGCGGAAGCGCCCGGTCCTGGTCGGCACGACCTCGGTCGAGGTTTCGGAAACGCTCTCCCGGCTGCTCAAGCGCCGCAACCTGCCCCACAATGTCCTCAACGCGAAGCACCACCAGAGGGAGGCCGAGATCGTGGCTCGTGCCGGTCAGCCCGGGGCGATCACGATCGCGACCAACATGGCCGGACGGGGGACGGACATCAAGCTGGGGCCGGGCCTGGTCCCCGCCGAGTGGCCCGAGGTGGCGCCCGAGGAGCTCCCCCAGGACTGGACGGTCGATCAGCTCGAATCCCGGATGGGCGAGGAGATGCCGTGGGGACTGCACATCGTGGGCACCGAGCGTCACGAGTCGCGACGTATCGACCGGCAGCTGCGAGGCCGTGCGGGGCGTCAAGGGGATCCTGGATCGTCGCGGTTCTTTCTGTCCCTGGAAGACGACCTGATGCGGCTCTTCGGCTCGGAGCGGATCGCGACGGTGATGGACAAGCTCGGGGCGGAGGAGGGGGAGGTCATCACCCACTCGCTCGTGACCCGGTCGATCGAGCGCGCCCAGAAGAAGGTCGAGCTGAACAACTTCGAGGTCCGGAAGCGCCTGCTCGAGTACGACGACGTGATGAACAAGCAGCGCGAAGTCATCTACGAGCTGCGCGCCCGCGCTCTGGAAGGCGATGCGGAGGAGGTTTTCGAGGAGGCCAGGGAGCTCGTCGAAGAGTCGGTGGAGGCAAAGGTCGCGCCGTTCATCGACGCCGAAGCTTACGCCGACGACTGGAACCTGGCGGACCTGCGCGAGGATCTCATGCGATCCTTCCTCCTGCCGTTCGACTGGCTCGCCCGGATGGACTCGGAGCGGGAAGGCGCCGAGCCGTCCGACCCCGACCTGCCATCGACCTATGAGGAGGTCGTGGACCGCGTGCGGGAGGACCTTCAGGCGGCGTTCGAGCGGCGTGTCGAGGCATGGAGTCCCGAGCTTGCCGAGAGCATCGTGCGCCGGGTCCTGATCGGGGTCATCGACGAGAAGTGGCGCGAGCACCTGTACGAGCTGGACCAGCTCA
This sequence comes from Gemmatimonadota bacterium, assembly GCA_035281565.1. Classification (GTDB taxonomy): domain Bacteria; phylum Gemmatimonadota; class Gemmatimonadetes; order JACCXV01; family JAHWKZ01; genus DASRVA01. The sequence goes on along the minus strand of DATEDS010000148.1, from coordinate 4,871 downwards.
AGAGCGGCATCCAGTACCGCGCCTGGGGGCAGCGCGATCCGCTCATCGAGTACAAGAAGGAAGCCTTCGAGATGTTCGTCGCCATGATGGAGGATCTGCGGACCACCGCGGCCTCGGTGCTGTACCGGGTCCAGGTGGCGGAGCCGGGTGTCATGAGCGCCCAGGACCGGCGTCGCCGCGAGCGGCTCCAGCGGCAGCAGGTGGCCCTGAAGCCGACGGTGACGAGCGGGACCGGGGTCGTCGGCCGGGGGCCGCTCGACGATGACGATCGTGGAGGCGGGACCGCCACGGCCACCCAGGCCCCGCCGCAGCCGCAGACGTTCGTGAGGGAGCACGAGAAGATCGGCCGCAACGACCCATGTCCGTGCGGCAGCGGGAAGAAGTACAAGAAGTGTCACGGAGCCTAGCCCCGCCCGGCGCGAGGTGCCGGTGCGGGCGCAGTGGGTACCCAATCGGAGGATCTCGATGATCGGAATTCTGGACCGGATCTCGGGCGGCGCCGGCGTCCTGCGCCGCTTCCGGAACGCCTACCTGCCGGGGGAGGACGATGTTTACGTCCCCGCGCGGCTGATCGAGGCGTACGGGCTGAGGAAGGGCGACGCGGTCGACGGGGAAGTGGGCGATCCGCCCGGCAAGGGCAAGCTCCCGCCGCTGAAGACGGTGACCTCGGTCAACGGGGCTCCTCCCGAGGACGCCCGGGACCGCCCGCAATTCGACAAGCTGAGGGCGACCCATCCGGACGAGCGCCTCACGCTCGAGCTCAGGCCCGATCTCTCGGCCGCCCTCCGCAACGGCGCCGACGTGACGAACCGCATCATCGACCTCGTTGTCCCGCTCGGGAAAGGGCAGCGCGCCCTGATCGTCGCGCCGTCGAAGGCCGGCAAGACGATGCTTCTGCAGGCCGTCATGCGCGGGGTGGCCACAAACTACCCGGAGGCCGAGCTGATCGTCCTGCTCGTCGATGAGCGGCCCGAAGAGGTCACCGAGATGGAACGCATGGTGGAGAGCCTGGGCCGGGGCGAGACGATCGCCTCGTCGTTCGATTTTCCGCCCGACCGCCACGTCCAGGTTGCAGAGATGGCGTTGGAAAGGGCCCGGCGTCTCGTGGAGTCGGGCAAGGACGTCGTCCTGGTCCTGGATTCGATCACCCGGCTGGCCCGCGCCTACAACGCGATCGAGCGCTCGAGCGGTCGGACCTTGTCGGGCGGGATCGAGGCCGGGGCGCTGGAGGCCCCGAAGCGGTTCTTCGGCTCGGCGCGGAAGGTGGTCGGAGACGGCGGCGGCAGCCTGACGATCGTCGCCACCGCGCTCGTTGACACCGGGAGCCGCGCCGACGAGGTGATCTTTGAGGAGTTCAAGGGCACCGGCAACGCCGAGATCGTCCTCAGCCGCGAGCTCGCCGACCAGCGCATCTGGCCAGCCATCGACGTGACCTCGAGCGGTACGCGGCGCGAGGAGCTCCTCTACCCGGAGGAGCACCTGGAGCGGCTGCGTCTTCTGCGACGGTTCCTGTCCGAGATGCGGACGACGGAGGCGGCGGAATTCCTGATCGACAAGATCAACCGGTCGAAGTCGAACCAGGACCTGCTGGGGAGCATGGCGAAGTAGGGGCGCGGCGTCCGGGAGGGCGGGTCTCCCCCGGGCGGTTACGTCTCTGCTGGTTCGAACCTGCCTGCCCTGCACGGCCGGCGGCCTGCCGGGATTCGTGGCGGGTTCTGACGCCCGGGGAAACCCGCCCTCCCGGACGCTCCACTCCATCGGCATCCTCCTGGCCTGCGGATTGCGATCGCGCCTCGCGTGAAGCGGGGTTCTCTCACCATCAAGGATTGTCCGGCCGACGACCGGCCGCGGGAGCGGTTGGTGCGGCTGGGACCGGGGGCCCTTTCCACCGTCGAGCTGCTGACGATCCTGATCGGGTCGGGCGCACGCGGGGCGTCGGCCGATCAGGTGGCGCGACGGGTCGTGGCGACCTGGCCGACGCTCCGCGACCTGGCCGGCCGATCGGTGGCGGAGCTGATCGGCGTGCCGGGCATCGGCGCCGCGAACGCGGCCCGCGTGGCGTCGGCTTGGGAACTCGCGCGTCGGCTTCAGCGTGAGCGTCGTGAGCGACGACCGGTCCTGTCCTCGCCACGCGCCGTATGGAGACACCTGACCCTCGAGCTCCGCGACCGTGATCGAGAGCGGTTTCTCGCCCTGTGTCTGAACACCCGCAACGAGCTCATGCGGGAAGTCGTCGTTTCGATGGGATCGCTCAACGCGAGCATCGTTCATCCGCGCGAGGTCTTCAAGCCCGCGCTCGCATGCTCCGCGGCGGCGATCGTCATCGCCCACAATCATCCGTCCGGAGATCCGAGTCCGAGCCGGGAGGATCACGAGGTGACGCGGGCCCTTTCCGAGGCCGGCACCCTCCTCGATATCCCGCTTCATGACCATATCATAATCGGCGCCGACTCCTACTATTCATTTCGCGATGCGGGACTGCTGTGAGCATGGCACGATGAAGAAGAGGGTTCTAATTTCGGGGTCCCGACACCAGGTCGATCCAAACTCGAAGTTCGGGCCCACTCACATCCCGAACTCCAAGGACATCTCAGAGGAGAGCCGATGGCATTCGAGACCTACGTCCCCCAGAGAGGACGATCCTCCGGAAAATCCACCATACGGATCCTGAAGAGCGGCGATCTGTCGGTCAGCCCGGACGTGTACGATCAGTGGTTCCGAAAGGCCGGACACGTGGAGCTTCTCTACGATCCGAAGGGGAAGAAGATCGGCCTGCGTCCGCGGACGAAGCCGAGCCGGGCCACCTACAAGCTGCGCGAGTCCCCCCAGGGAGGGGATCGATACTATGTGAGCGCGAGCCGTTTCCTGGACCATTACGGGATCTCCCACCAGAAGGCCCGCGGGTTCGAGGCCAAGTGGAACGGCCGCCAGAAGGTGGTCGAGCTGTCGGTGAAGTAGGCCGCAGGGAAGGTCCAGCCCGGGAGGCGCAGATCCGCGCCTCCCGGTGCCGGCCGGCAGCGCCTCCCGAAGGTCGTGGTTCCCGAGCCGTCTCGCCGGTTACTTTTGACCGCATGGACCGGAAAGCCGTCCTCGAGGCCCTCAAGCCCCACGCCGACCGGCTCGACGTGGCTCAGATCGATCGGGCGTACGTCTTCAGCGATCGCGCCCACGCCGGACAGCGGCGTCTCTCGGGCGAACCCTTCGTCTCCCACGCCGCCGAGATCGCCGGCATCCTCCTCGAGCTCAACCTGGTCGACACGACCACGCTCGTGGCGGCTCTCCTGCACGACGTCGTCGAGGACACGGACACTTCGCTCGAGAGCGTCGAGCAGGAATTCGGTCCCGAAGTGGGCCGGCTCGTGGACGGGCTGACCAAGATCGGCCATCTGCGCTTCCAGTCCCGCGAGGAACGGCAGGTCGAGAACTATCGCAAGCTCCTCCTCTCGATCGCCCAGGACGTCCGCATCATTCTGATCAAGCTCGCCGACCGTTTGCACAACATGCGGACACTGGAGTACCTGCCGGACGCCAAGCGCCGGCGGATCGCGCGTGAGACGCGTGACATCTACGCGCCGCTGGCCCACCGCTTCGGCATGGCCACGATCCGCTGGGAGCTCGAGGATCTGTCGTTCAAGTTCCTGGAGCCCGAGGCGTATCGCGACCTGGCCAAGAAGGTCAAGGCCAAGCGGCGGGAGCGGGAGCGGATGATCGCGGCGATCTCGGAACCCCTGGAGGAAGCCCTCAAGGAGGCCGGCATCCGGGCCGAGATCACCGGGCGGCCGAAGCACCTGTGGTCGATCCACAAGAAGATGGTCAGCCGTGCCAAGCCCTACGACGAGATCTATGACCTCCTCGCCATGCGCGTCATGACCGAGACGGTGCGTGACTGCTATCACGCCCTGGGGATCATTCATACCCTGTGGACGCCGGTGCACGAGCGGTTCAAGGACTACATCGCGACCCCCAAGTCGAACATGTACCAGTCGCTCCACACGACGGTGTTCGGGCCAGGGGGCACGCTCTACGAGATCCAGATCCGCACCGGCGAGATGCATCGTACGGCCGAGGTCGGCATCGCGGCTCACTGGAAGTACAAGGAGGGCGTCGCCGGCACCGAGTTCGACGAGCAGCTGGCCTGGTTCCGTCAGATCCTCGAGTGGCAGCAGGACATGACGGATCCGGAGGAGTTCATGGAGTACCTCCAGATCGATCTCTACAAGGACGAGATCTTCGTCTTCACGCCGCGCGGGGACGTGGTCCAGCTGCCGGTCGGCTCGACCCCCATCGACTTCGCCTTCCAGGTCCACACAGAGGTCGGGATGCGGTGCTCGGGGGCCCGCGTGAACGGACGCATGGTGCCCCTCCACCGCGAACTGCGGTCGGGTGACACGGTCGAGATCCTGACGAGCTCGGCCCAGCGGCCGTCCCGGGACTGGCTCCATTTCGTCAAGACCTCCAAGGCGCGGTCGATCGTCCGCCGCACGATACGCGAGGAGGAGCACGCCAGCTCGGTGGCGCTGGGCAAGGACATGCTCGAGAAGGAGTACCGCCGCAACCGCGTCCGGAAGCCCGACGAGGAGGTGCTGGAGAAGACGGCGGCCCACTTCAGCGTCGGGGGGGTGGAGGATCTTCTGGCGGCCCTCGGCCGCGGAGACCTGACGATCTCCCAGGTCTGGAACGTCCTCTTTCCCGAGGAGAAGACCGGCGAGCGGAAGCCGGCCACGGCGTTCGAGCGGCTGGTCGAGAAGATCAAGGGGCGACCGGGCGGCGTCCGCATCCAGGGTTTCGACAACATGATGGTCCGCTTCAGCCAGTGCTGTCAGCCGATCCCGGGCGACGAGATCATGGGGTACGTGACCCGCGGAAGGGGT
>DATEDS010000147.1:0-3247 GCA_035281565.1 Gemmatimonadota bacterium | reverse complement strand
CGGCACGGGGAGGACGTCGGAAGACCGCCCGGAGGAAGCGTTCGAACTCGCGCCGGAGGCGCAGCCCACGACGGCGAGCGCGAGGATTCCGGCACGGCTCAGCACGGGACGCCAAGTTATCGCCCGGCCGGAGGCGGGGCGAGGCGGAGTCCGTCGCGGATCCGTTCAGTCAGGCGTGCGGGGGGTGCCCGGACGGCTCGGAACGAAGATCCGGAATGCCGCTCCGAATCCCGGGCGTGACTCCAGCATGGCGACACCCCCGTGCGCCTCGGCCGCGTGCTTGACGATGGAGAGGCCAAGCCCGGTCCCACCCTGTTCCCGCGAGCGCCCCTTGTCCAGGCGATAGAAGCGCTCGAAGACGCGCGCCTGGTCCTCGTAGGGGATCCCGGGGCCGGTGTCCGAGACGGCCAGCTCGGCGCCTCCCTCGGCCGAACGCGCGGAGATCTCGATCCGGTCCCCCTCCCGGCAGTACTTGACCGCGTTCTCGAGCAGGTTGGCGAGCGCCTGCCGCATGAGCCCGCGGTCCCCGTCCACGGTCACGCCGGACTCGCCGGCGACGGAAAGCGTCATGTCTCGGTCCTCCGCCTTGGGCGTCCACTCACGGGCGAGCTCGCGCAGCAGATCATCGGCAGAAAACCGCTCCCGATGCGGCGCGAAGCCCGATTCTTCGAGACGGGCCAGTTCGAGAAGGTCGCTGACCAGGGCCGCAAGACGTTCGACGTGGCGGCGGATCACGGCGGCGTGCTGGCGGGCTTCCTCGGCCGAGAGTCCCGTTTCGGAGAGGGCCTGGGCGTACCCCGACAGGGCCGTGAGCGGCGTCCTCAGCTCGTGGCTCACATTGGAGACGAAATCCCGCCGCACCGTGTCGACCCGCTTGAGGGCCGTGATGTCGTGAAAGACGGCCACCGCGCCACCCTCTGGGAGATCGACGGCGTGTAGGGTGAGCGTCCGCTCGGCCGGCCATGTGACCTGGATCTCCCGGCTCACCACCCGACCGTCCGTCAGCTCCTCGAACGCCTCGGCGACACCCGGGTTGCGGAGTGCTTCGCCGAGGCTGCGCCCGGACACGGGTCGCTCGAGGCCGAAAATCCTGCGGAGAGCGGGGTTCGTGCGGCTCACGCGGCCCGTGCGATCGGTCACCAGGACCCCTTCCACCATCCCGTCCAGGACCGCCTCGAGCCGCTCCCTCATCAGGGTCGCCTCGGCGATCCGCGAGGCTAGCTGGTTCCTTGCGCCGTCCAGAGCACGAGCCAGGTTCTCCAGCTCATCCCCGGTCTTCACGCGGACTCGGGCCTCGAGGTCCCCCTGCCCCACTCGCCGGGCGACCTCGCTGAGCCGGTCGATCGGAGCGACGAGGCGCCGCGACCAGACAAAGGCGAGGAGAAGGCCCAGCGCGAGCGCCAAGACCATGGCGATTGCGACCCTTTGGCCGGCCGCCGCGGGCACGCCGGCAAGGGTGGCCAGGAGAAGGCCGAACGCCAGGTAGCTGATGAGAAGGCGGTTCTTGAGGCTCATCGGCGAATCCGGGGATCCCCCGCACGCCGGCGGGTCAGCCGGTCGGCGGATTGAACTTGTACCCCACCCCCCACGCGGTCTCGATCCAGTCCCCCGGATCCCCGAGCTTCCGCCGGAGACGGGCCACATGGGCGTCCACGGTTCGGTCGTACCCCTCGAAGTCGTAATCCCAGACCTGGCGCAGAAGCTCGGCCCGGCTGAACACCCGACCCGGATGGGTGAGCAGGAAGTGGAGGAGGTCGAACTCCCGGGTCGTGAGGCGGACCGGCGACCCCCGTACCTCGACCGTCCGGCCCGCCGCGTCGATCTGCAGGCCGTCGAACTCGATCCGGTCGGGGCGTGCGTCCTCGCCCTGGCTCCGCCTCAGCACGGCCGCGATCCTGAGCAGCAGCTCCCGCAGGTTGAACGGCTTGGTGATGTAATCGTCCGCGCCAAGCTCGAGCCCGACGATCCGATCGACCGGCTCGCCCTTGGCGGTCAGCATGATGACCGGGAGCCGGGACGTGCGGGCGTCCCGCTTGAGACGGCGACAGACCTCCAGGCCGTCCAGGTGCGGGAGCATGAGGTCGAGGAGCACGAGGTCGACCGGTTCCCGCGACGCGGTCTCGAGACCCTCGAGGCCGTCTTCCGCCAGCAGCACCCGATATCCCGCCCGGTCGAGCTGGCGGTCGAGCAGGTTCCTCAGATCCGGCTCGTCCTCGATGACGAGGACGACCGGATGGGTCCCCGGGCTCCGGCCGTCCTTCACTGATCGAATTCCCCCTCGATCTCGTCGGCGTGGTGCTTGATCGTCCGGGCTTCCACGATGTAGATCACGTCCTCCCCCAGGTTGGTCGCCAGGTCGGCGACCCGCTCCAGGTTCCGCGCCACGAGCATCATCTGGAGCGCCGGAATCACCGTGTTGGTATTCTCGGCCATCCGGGAGAGCATGAGTCGGAAGACGGTGTCGTTGTACCGGTCCACCTCCTCGTCACGCATGCAGACGTTGCGGGCGAGGGCGACGTCGCGATCGATGAAGGCGGTGATGGCGTCCCGCAGCATGCCGGTGGCGAGGTCGGCCATCTGGTCCAGCTCCGACGGTTGGGACATCGGGAAGGCCTCGGCCAGCCGTTTCGCACACTGGGCGATGTTGACGGCGTGGTCACCGACCCGCTCCAGGTCGTTCGAGATCTTGAGCACCGCGACCAGGGTTCGCAGATCGCCCGCCATGGGCTGACGGCGGGCAAGCAGGTTGATCGCCTGCTCTTCGATCTCCAGCTCGAGGGCGTCCACGTCGCGGTCCGCGAGGATCGTCTGCTGCGCTGCCTGGGCGTCGAGCCGCTTGACGGCGGTCAGGCCGGCGCGCATCTGCTCCTCGGCCCGACCGGCCATGCGGAGCAGGAGCTCCCGTAGATCGTCCAGCTCCTGGTCGAAGTGGCGCAGCGTCTTAGCCGAATCTTCCGGTGACATAGTCCTCCGTGCTCCGTTCGCTGGGGGCGGTGAAGATCTTGTCCGTCTCATCGTACTCCATGAGCTCGCCCAGATACAGATAGGCGGTGTAGTTCGACACGCGTGCCGCCTGCTGCATGTTGTGGGTCACGATCACAATCGTGTAGTTCTTGACCAGCTCCTGGATCAGCTCCTCGATCTTTGAGGTGGCGATCGGATCCAGCGCCGACGCGGGCTCATCCATCAGCAGAACTTCCGGCGTCACCGCGAGCGCCCGCGCGATGCAGAGCCGCTGCTGCTGGCC
>DATEDS010000146.1:0-3488 GCA_035281565.1 Gemmatimonadota bacterium | reverse complement strand
GCACCGTACCACCGGAGGGACGGCTGGGACGACGAGAGCCGCGAGGCGTTCGGAGACGCCGTGATCGACACGCTGGCCGAGTACGCCCCCAACATCCGCTCCGCGATCCTCCATCGGCAGGTGATCACGCCCGCCGACATCGAAGCGGTCACCGGGCTCTCGGAGGGGAACATCTTCCAGGGCGAGCTCGCTCTGAGCCAGCTCTTCTTCCTGAGACCGGCCCCGGCGTGGGCCGACCACCGGACCCCGCTCCGCGGGTACTACCAGTGCGGATCGGGGACGCACCCGGGGGGTGGGGTCATGGGCGCGAGCGGGCGGCTGGCGGCGCGGGCCGTGCTGGCGGACGGGAACGGGCGTTCGTGAGCGCCGGTCGTCGAGGCGTGGTCGTGATCGGCTCGGGGGTCGAGGAGCTCGTCGCCGCGGCGGACCTGGCGAAGGCGGGCTTCCGGGTGACGGTCCTGGAACGGGGCGAGGCGCCCGGGGGGCCGGCCGCCCCGGAGGAGATCCTCCCGGGGTTCCGGGTGGATCCCGTGTTCTCGGACGTGGGGTTCCTGCCGCCCGGGACCCGGCGCGATCTGGAGCTCGAGAGGCACGGGGTCGCGGTCCTGGATCCCGATCCGGTGCTCGTCGCACCGGGCGAGGGCGGAGAGCCCCTCGTGCTGTGGCGCGATCCCGGGAAGACCCGGGCTTCGATTGCCACGCGCTCGAGCGGGGACGCCGGCCGGTGGTCCGGGTTCTCCGAGCGGATCGCGTCGTTCGCCGCGATCCTGGAGGCCATCTCCTCGAAGCTTCCGATCCGGCCCGCGGGTCCGTTGCGCGACCTGGTTCCCTACTTTGGTCTTGGCCGTCGGATCCGCGCCCTCGGCCCGGCCCGGATGACCGAGCTCTTCCGCGTCCTCCCCATGCCCGCGTACGACCTCCTGGACGACACCTTCGAGGACGAGGTGCTCAGGGGCGCGCTCGGAGCGATGGCCGTGCGCGGCGTCTTCCTCGGTCCGCGCTCGCCCTGGACAGCGCTGGCCCTGCTCCACCGTCAGGTCGGCAGCCCGGCCGGCGTCTTCGGGCCGCGGACGATCATCCGGGGAGGCGTGGGCGCTCTCGTCGCCGCGCTGGCGGCGGTCGCGAGAGACCGGGGGGTGGAGATCCGCTGCGGGACGGAGGCCGACCGGATCGTGATCGAGAAGGGTCGGGCGGTCGGCGTCTCGCTCGCGGAGGGCGACGAAGTCCCCGCGCACGCCGTCCTGTCGGGAGCCGATCCCGCGCGCACGTTTCTCGATCTGGCGGGCGCGAGGCACCTCGATCCCGATTTCGTCCACGCGGTCCGCCAGATCCGCTTCCGGGGCGGGTTCGCACGGGTCCACCTGGCGTTGTCCGAGGCCCCCCGGTTCGCGGGGCCGGCCGACGGGCCGGAGGGGTCGGTGGTGATCGCGCCCGGGCTGGACGCCGTGGAGCGCGCGTACGACGACGCCAAGCACGGCAGAGCGTCGGTCCGCCCGGTGCTCGAGGCGCGGATCCCGTCGCTCGCCGACCCCTCGCTCGCCCCGCCGGGGCGGCACGTGATGTCGGTGGACGTGCGGTTCGTCCCGCTCGGAGACGCCGCCCCGACGGGAAATGGCGCCGCCGAGGCCCTGGGCGATCGGGTGGTCGGACTCCTCGCCGGGCATGCCCCAAACCTGCCCGCGGCGATCCTCGGGCGTCGCGTCCTGATGCCGGCGGATCTGGAGGCGCGCTACCGCCTGACCGGGGGGGATCCGTTCCAGGGGGAGCTCGCCCTCGACCAGCTCCTGTTCATGAGACCGGTGCCCGGATGGGAACGGTATCGGACCCCCATCGAGAGGCTGTACGTCTGCGGCCACGGGACCCATCCGGCGGGTGCGATCACCGGCGCCTCGGGGCGCCACGCGGCCAACACCATCCACCAGGATCTGGAGCGAGCCACATGACGACGCGTGACAGGACGACCTTCGTCGAGACCCGCGAGAGCTACCGGCAGGGAGCGATGACGCTGGCCGGCCGCTTCTATACGGCGCCGGAGGTCTTCACCGCGGAGTCCGAGCGGATCTTCAGGCGGTCGTGGCTCTGCGCGGGGCGGGAGGAGGAGATCGCCCGTCCGGGCGAGTATTTCCTGGTCTCGGCGGCGGGGGAGAGCGTGATCGTGGTGCGGGACGAACGGGGCGCGCCGCACGCCTTCTTCAACGTGTGCCGGCACCGCGGGACCCGCCTTCGCGAGGACGAGCGGGGGAAGCTGGCGCGATCGATCCAGTGCCCCTACCACGCCTGGACCTACGGGCTCGACGGTCGCCTGATCGGCGCTCCCGACATGGACGGGATCGAGGGGTTCGACCGCGCGGACTATCCGCTCCACCGCGCCGCCCTCGACGCCTGGGGCGGGTTCCTGTTCGTCAACCTGGCCGACGAGCCCGAGCCCTTCGAGGAGGCGTTCGCGCCGCTCCTCGACCGCTTCGACCGCTTCAACCTGCCGCGGCTCCGCGCCTGGCGCAGGATCGAGTACGACGTGAAGGCGAACTGGAAGCTCCTCTTCCAGAACTACTCGGAGTGCCTCCACTGTCCGGTGATCCATCCGCAGCTCTCCAGGCTCACCCCCTTCCGGACGGGACAGAACGACCTCGTGGAGGGACCCTTCCTGGGAGGCTACATGATCCTGGCCGAGAAGGGCGGAGGCATGACGATGAGCGGCCGGTCTTGCGCGCGGCCGGTGGGGGAGCTGCCGGAGGAGGAGTTCGAGCGGGTCTACTACTACTCGATTTTCCCGAACCTGCTCCTGAGCCTCCACCCCGACTACGTAATGGCGCACCGCCTGTGGCCCGAGGCGCCCGACCGGACGCGGGTCGTCTGCGAGTGGCTCTTTCACCCCGACGCCGAGCGGGCGCCAGGGTTCGATCCCGAGGACGCGATCGCGTTCTGGGATGTGACCAACCGCGAAGACTGGCACATCTGCGAGCTGGGCCAGGCGGGGGTTTCATCGCGCCGATACGGCCCCGGCCCTTACTCGCCCCGCGAGAGCCTTCCCGCCGCCTGGGATCGGGAGTACCTAAGGCGGATGGGCGCCGACGCTTGAGCGATCCGCCACCATTCAGCCGACAATCCCGAAGCTGATTAGGAACGGCGACCTGTCGATCTCGATGATGAAGCCGTCCTGCTCGGGAGCCGCGTGGACGGGCGGAAGATCTGCGGGACGCACAAGAACTTCACCGTGGTTCCCCAGCCGGGGGGGTGCGCCCGGTGTGAACGCCCCGGTGCGGGCCTATGGGCCGGCCGCGTTGATTCTTCCCTCCCGCCGGAAATCCGCGAGCGCCTCGCGCGCGGCGATTGTGCGGGGGTGGGTGTCTCCGAGGTCATGTCGAAGGGTGGCCAGACCCCTCGAGAGGAGGATCTCTCCCTCGGCGCGGCGCTTCTGCGCACCGAGGACCCGGCCGAGGAGTATCTCGGCCTCGGCCTGTGGCCACCGCCTCCCGGGTGGCTCCCTG
>DATEDS010000145.1:0-5674 GCA_035281565.1 Gemmatimonadota bacterium | reverse complement strand
CCTGACCCGGAACGTCTCGGGCGCGGTTCAGGCGGTGGCCGGCTCGGAGATGGCGCTCTCGGGCCTCAAGTTCCCGATCCCGGCCGACGAGGTGATCGACGTGATGGGCCAGGTCGGCCGCGAGATGGACGAGCGATACCGGGAGACCGCCCGGGGTGGTCTGGCGGCGACGCCGACCGGAAAGAAGCTTGCCGCGTCGGTCCGCTGGGAGGGACCGGCGTTCGAGAACACCAACGAGGCCCGGGCCCGGCAGCTCGAGGCCGAGGAGAATCCGGATGCGTGATCGCCGCGTCCTGATCCTGGCCGAGGGGCGCTTCACGCCGCTCGACGCGAAGACCGCGACCTGCGTGATCCGGTACGTCCCCGAAGAGATTGTCGGGGTCCTGGACAGCCGGACGGCGGGGCGGACGACCGACGACGTGCTCGGCTTCGGCCCCGCCCTCCCCATCGTGGGGACCATCGAGGAGGGGCTGGCGCTCGGCCCCGACACGCTCCTGATCGGGGTGGCCCCCCGCGGGGGCGCCCTGCCGCCCGCCTGGCGGGCGGTCGTGGCACGGGCCCTGGAGGCAGGGCTGACCGTGGCCAGCGGTCTCCACACCTTCCTCGGGGACGACCCGGAGTTCCGGCGGGCCGCCGAGCGGTCGGGGGCGCGGATCGTGGACCTCCGGCGGGTGCCGGGGGACCTGCCGGTGGCGTCCCGGAAGGCCGCCGCCGTCGACGCGACCGTCGTCCTCACCGTCGGGACCGACTGCAACGTCGGGAAGATGACCGCCGCCATGGAGCTCACGCTCGCCGCCCGGCGGATGGGCCAACGCGCCGTCTTCGCCCCCACCGGCCAGACCGGGCTCTTCATCGACGGCAAGGGGCTCGTCGTGGACCGGGTGATCGCCGATTTCGTGGCCGGCGCCGCCGAGCGGATCGTCCTCGAGAACGCCCCCGGGCACGACCTGGTCTTCGTCGAGGGCCAGGGATCGCTCCTCCACCCCGGCTACAGCGGGGTGACCCTGGCCCTCCTCCACGGCTCGATGCCGGACGCCCAGGTCCTCGTCCACCAGCCGACACGCACCCGCACGCTGAACGACGAGATCGAGATCATGCCGCTGCCGGAGTGGATCGCCCTCCACGAGCGGATGGCGGGATACCTGAAGCCGGCCCCGGTCGTGGCGGTCGCGATCAACGGCCACGACCTGGACGAGGCGTCTGCGCGGGGCTGGGCGGAGCGGATCACCCGGGAGACGGGGCTTCCCGCGGTCGATCCGGTCAAGTTCGGCGCCGAGCCGCTGGTCGAGGCGGTCCTGGCGGCGGTGGCGTCCGGGAAGCCCGCCCCGGCGGGGGCGGCGCGGGGCGGCTGATGCGCTGGGAGACCCGGAGCGTCGTCCTGACGCCCACCCACCCCTTCCGGATCGCGCGCTCGGAGCACCGGGCCTACGAGCACCTCCTCGTCCGGGTCGAGGACGGCGGCGACGAAGGATGGGGGGAGGCCGCCCCGTCCCGCCGCTACGGCGAGACCGCTGCCACCGTGGCGGTCGCCCTCGACGAACTGCTCCCGCTGGTCGGGGACGATCCGTACGCGCTCGACGCGATTGAGGGTCGCCTGAACGGCCACCTCTGGGAGAATGCCAGCGCCAAGACCGCGATCTCGATGGCCCTCCACGACCTGCTCGGGCGCCGCCACGGGCTCCCCCTCTACCGCTGGCTCGGGCTGGACCTGGAGCGGATCCCCCCCACCTCGTTCACGATCGGGATCGACGATCCCGAACGGATGCGCGAGAAGGTGGCCGAGGCCGAACCGTACCCGATCCTCAAGATCAAGCTCGGGTTCCAAGGGGATCTCGAGGCCCTGGAGACGATCCGCCGCGCGACCGACAAGCCGATCCGGGTGGATGCCAACGAGGGCTGGTCGCGAACCGCGGCCCTGGAGCGGCTTCCCGCCCTGGAGGACCTCGGCGTGGAGCTGCTCGAGCAGCCGGTCCGCTCGGCCGACCGGGAGGGGCTGGCGATGGTCGCCGCCGCGACCGCGATCCCGGTCGTAGCCGACGAGTCGTGCCGCACCTCCGCGGACCTCGCCGATCTCCTGGGGGTCGTGGACGTCGTGAACGTCAAGCTCGCCAAGACCGGCTCGATCCTGGAGGCGGTCCGTCTCATGACGGCCGCCCGCGCCCTCGGACTGGGCGTCTTCCTCGGCTGCATGGTCGAATCGTCGCTCGGGATCGCCGCGGCCGCCCACCTGGCCCCGCTCGCCGACTACGTCGACCTGGACGGCCATCTGCTCCTCTCCGACGACCCCTGGACGGGGCTCCGGTTCGAGGACGGGCGCGTGCTGCCGGATCCCGAGCGGGCCGGGCTCGGCGTCGAGCCGATCGCCGAGCGGATCCCCGCGCGCTGACCGCTGGCGGGGACGGCGCCGACCTATCCCGCGGTCGGCACGCGGCTTGCGAATCTTCAGGGCGACAATGCAGGCGCGAACGGGTCGAAACGGGCCAAAGCGTCTGCGTTCCATGAGGTTCGGAAGGTGCAGCGCGATCCCCGCCGAGGGGCGGGGAGGTCGTGCGCGCCTCAGATATCTGAATTTTTCTCAGATATCTGAGGCAGGACCGGGGTGTCTCCGGAGCCCGCCTTCCATGAGAAGGCCGCCCCCCCGCGGCCGACGGAGACTGGATACGCAAACCGGAAACGAAAAACCAGCGAGGAGGTGGGCCGAGCGCAGGGAGTACGGTTTCGGTTTCGCTACGCGTGATTCGGGCGTTCGCGGCACGATTCGGGGGCGCCACTACTCTTTGGAGGCAACAGAGGAGACACAGCCAGCATGAGTTTCTTGAGGAAATTCTGGCGGGTTCCCGCCCTGGCGCTGGTGGTGGCGCTGCCGCTCTTCGCGGCCTGCGCCGACGACGAGGGGGCCGGTATCGGGCAGGTCGGCGACGGTATCGGCACCATCTCGGGCACGGTGACGAACTCGGCCACCGGCGAACCGATCGCCGGGGCCCTGGTCGGAACGAATCCGGCCACGACCACCGCGCTCACCGACGTCAACGGGGACTACCAAATCGACAACGTCCCGATTCCCACCAACCCGACGACCTACGCGGTGACCGCGGTGGCCGACGGGTTCGACGCGAAATCGGAGACGGCTTCCCTGACGACGTCGGCGCCTACCGACGTCGTCGACATCGCGCTCGATCCGTCCGGGCCTGGGGCCGAGACGCAGGGCGATCTGAACGTCCTCGTCGTCCGCCGTACCGGTGAGGCGGTCTCGGGCGCAACGGTGACGGTCAGCGACCCGACGGGAGCGCCCGTCGCGACCATGACGACCAACGACGCCGGGTTCGCGCTATTCGACAACCTGGCCGTCGGCTCGTACACGGTCACGGCCACGGCGTCGATCTCCGGGATCGACTTCTTCGCTTCGGGCGGTACGAACGTCCGTGGCGGGGAGACGTCCTTCCTGCAGCTCACGCTCGGTCGCGACTTCGATCAGAGCGTCTTCCCGAACATCGACGGCGAGCCGGTCGAGCTGACCGACGCCGCCGACATCCGCTTCGTGCCGGTGCCTGGACAGCCGGATGACGACCCGCTGGTCGACTGCAACATCATCCGCACCCAGCACATGTTCATCGCCGAGGTGGTGGACGACGGTCTGGCCACGAGCCCGAACCTGGTTTCGGGTGTCAAGGTGCAGTGGGACCTCAACATCTCGACCCAGGGGATCTGCGAGATCTTCCTGAACCAGATCAACATCTTCCGCTGCGAGGAGCTCCTCCCCGGGACGACCGGCTCGATCGTGGATTCGGATGATCCGGATCTCGATCCGAACACGGCCCGGTCGGGTCTGAACCCGGCGTTCAACGTGACCCAGAACAAGGCGGTCACGTTCACGAACGACAACGACCAGGTGATCGCCTTCAACAACCAGAACGTCACGGTTGGCCCCGGTCAGACGTGGATCATCATCACGTCGCCGGTCGAGGGCGTCAGCGACGTCATCGCGGCGACGCCCGACATTCCGGCGTCCGATCCGGACTGCGCCAATGACGGGCCGGACCAGTGCGACAAGGAGTTCGCGATCAAGCGGTGGGTCAACTGGGCCACCTCGGTCGCGGAGCTCGAGTGGGACGGTCAGGCCGGTGATCCCAACCTGGCCACCGATCCGCCCGCCGAGTTCACGTTCATCGACGACGGGGCGACGATCTCCAACGTCCTGTCGCGCTCCGAGGAGGTGTGCACCGAGGTCATCCTCCTGGGCCTCCAGCCGTCGCAGGTGCCCGGCGAGTGCGAGCTCGAGGGCAACCGGTTCCTGATCTACGCCGAGGTGGACCGCCTCAGGGCGGATTCGCCGTTCACCCTGAACGTGGGGGTGATCGAGGCCGAGATCCTGGATGACGCGCCGGCGCTCGAGATCTTCGGCGAGGATCCGCTCAACGACGGCCCGGGTGCCCTGGATGGCATCCAGAACGTCGCCAACCGCGGCCTCGGGATCGACGACGACTGCGACCTGAACGACGCGCTGAACGGCTTCCTCCAGTGCGACGACCAGTACCAGGTCGAGCTGGGCACGGGGCTGGGGAGTCCCACCGTGGACACCACCGATCCGTTGTTCCGCGACCTGGCCCAGGGCGAGTTCTTCGCCCCGCACAACTTCGGGACCGACGCCCCCGGGTGGGTGGTGTTCGAGATGCGTCTCGACCCGTCCATCTTCTTCTGCGTGGACGTCGACCTGAACAACACGTGCGATCCGGGCAACGTCGGCTCGCCCGACTCGTTCAGCACCGCCTACCAGCAGCTGCTGAACGAAGGCACCGACAACACGAACACGATCGCGATCCGCTTCCTCGACGAGTTCGGGGAGATCTGCGACGACTTCATCTTCGACAAGGAGTGGGTCGCCAGCCGCCTGCGGATCATCAAGACCACGCCTGATGCGACCGTCCAGACCGTGGACGAGTTGGATGGCGGGCCGGACGTCGAGCCCTTCGACACGCCGCGCCCGGTCAAGACGCACACCGTCCAGGTGGGTCAGAGCTTCACGTACACGATCACCGTCATCAACGACGGCGAGGTCGCGTCGCAGAACGTCCGCATCACGGACACCCTGCCGCGCTTCGGCGTCCAGTTCGATGACGACGGCTCCGACGACGGCGAGCCGACGCGCCGCGAAGGCCATCAGGCGTTCGCGTTCGTCACCGATCGTCCGACGTTCGATCCGGCCGCGGTTGTCTACGCGATCGACATCGACAACAACGATCCAGGTGACGACATCGACATCTGCATCCGCGGTGACGATGGCTCGGTGACCGGAAATGCCTACGTCGAGCCTCCGCAGTGCTTTGCCCCCGACGGTACGGAAGGCGGCGGCATCATCGACGCCGGCACCGTCCCCTCGGCAAGAGCGGAGGCGGAATCCGCGTCCGGCGACGGCGACCAGGTCGTCTGGATCCAGTGGTTCGACGTGGAGATCCGGGAGAACATCGGCGGGACCATCGAGGGTGAGGACACCGTCGAGGTCGAGCTGATCGCCGACGAGGATCTGGTGGACGTCGATCCGCTGGACGCCCTCGTCAACGGCTACCCGGCGCTCCCCGGCACGTGGTGCGACATCGCCACCGTGACCGACGGCCCGGACAACCTCGACGGCTCCGCCACGGAGTCGCTCGACGCCGACACGCTGTGCCACGAGGTG
>DATEDS010000144.1:0-4163 GCA_035281565.1 Gemmatimonadota bacterium | reverse complement strand
TGCCGCCGCGGAACCGGAGGAACACCGAGTACACGTGCCCGAGCACGGCCGCGACCGCCAGCAGGACCGCGAACGTTCCGGGGCCGATTCCGGAAGGGCTCAGCCACCGCGGCAGGAACTCGACCGGCAGGAATCCCTTCGCGACGTCGACGACCAGCGCCAGCGTGGCCGGTCCTTTCCCCAGATTCCGGAACACGTTCGTCGCGCCGTAGTTGCCGCTCCCGACACGGCCGAGGTCCACGCCCCTCGCGCGCCCGACCAGGTAGGCCGTCGGAAACGAGCCGGCGAGGTACGCGACCAAGAGGCCGATCGCGATCGTCATCCGACCTCCCGGCTGGCCGGGTCGGCGCGCTGACGCGTCCTCGAAGAGGACTGGCGGAAGAAGATCCGGAGAGGAACGCCCGCGAAGCCGAGCGCGGCGCGGAGCTCGTTCTCGAGATACCGGCGGTAGTGCTCGGGGATCGCCTGCGGCTCGTTGGCGTAGAACAGGAAGAGCGGCGGACCGGTCTCCGCCTGATATCCGTAGAGGACCCGCACCACCTTCGCCCCGCGCTTCCCCTTCGACTGGGGCGGCTGGACCTTCGCGGTGGCCGCGTGCAGCACGCGATTGACCTCCGGAGTGGAGACCTTCTTGTGCCACTCCTTCCATACGTCTTCGGCCACCCCGAGCGCCCGCGTCACCCGCTGTCCGGTGGCGGCGCTGATCGTGACGATCGGCGCCCACGCCAGCGAGCGCGCCTGGGCGCGGAAGGCGGCCTCGTACCCCGCAGCGGTCTTCTCGTCCTTCTCGACCAGGTCCCACTTGTTGACGCACACCACGATCCCGCGTCGCCGCTCCTCGGCGAGGTTCAGGATCCGGAGGTCCTGGCGTGACAGCGGCTCGGAGGCGTCCAGCATGACGATCGCCACCTGCGCGCGATCGAGGCTCCGCACCGCCCGCAGATACGTGTAGTACTCGAGGCCCTCCTCCAGCGCGGCGTGGCGGCGGATCCCCGCCGTGTCGACGAGCCGGAACTTCCGCCCCTGCCATGTGAAGGTCGTGTCGATGGCGTCCCGCGTCGTGCCCGCGACCGGCGAGACGATGAACCGCTCCTCGCCCAGCACGCGATTGAGGAACGACGACTTCCCCACGTTCGGTTTCCCGATCACGGTAATCGTGATCTCCTCCGGATCCGCGGGCACGTCGATCGCCTCCGGAGGCAACACCGCGACGACCGCGTCGAGCAGGTCGCCGGACCCGATCCCCGACAGCGCGGAGACTGGCCGCGGCTCCCCGAGCCCGAGCTCGAAGAACTCCCAGCGCATGCGTTCGCCCATCGCCGCGTTGTCGGCCTTGTTGACGACCAGGATCGCCGGCCTTCCGCTCTCGCGCAGGAGCTGCGCCATCTCCTGGTCGACCGGAGTGACGCCGCTCCGCCCGTCGACGACCAGCAGGCACACGTCGGCCTGCTCGATGGCGGCGTAGATCTGGGCGTTCACCCGGCGCGCGATCTCCTCCTGGGACTCGGGGATCAGCCCGCCCGTGTCGACGAGCGTGAATCGCCGCCCGGCCCATTCGGCGTCGGCGGCGTGCCTGTCGCGCGTGACGCCGGGCTCGTCGTGGACGATCGCGTCCCGCGCGCCGAGGAAGCGATTGAACAGGGTCGACTTCCCCACGTTGGGGCGGCCGACGATCGCTACGACCGGGAGAGTCAAATCGCTCTCTCCTCCCCCTTCGTCTCCCCCTCCGCAGAGAGCGGTACGTCCATGTCCCTGTAGTACACGGACGCCTTGTACGTCCCTACCATGTACTCGATCACCAGTTTGATCAGCACGGCGATGGGGATCGCGAGTAGGAGCCCCACCAAGCCGAACACCGACGCGAAGCCGATGATCGCGAGCATCACCCAGACCGGATGGAGACCGACGCGATCGCCGACGATCTTGGGCGAGAAGAAGTAGCTGTCCAGCGACTGCACGACGAAGAACACGCCCGCCACCTTGAGAGCCGAGAGCCAGAGGGGCGGGGTGAGGAGCGCGATCAGGGCGGCGGGGATCAGGCTGACGACGAGTCCCAGGTACGGAACGATGTTGAAGACGCCGGCGATCACTCCCAGCAGGACCGCGTTGGGGAATCCCACGATCCAGAATCCGATCGCGGTCGCGATCCCCACGAATGTCGCGACGAGGAGCTGCCCCCGCAGGTACTCGCCCAGCAGCACGTCGTAGCGGTGGAGGAACGCCAGGGTGCCCTCGCGGCGGGTAGGCGGCAGGATCTGGGCGATCCCCCGCCCCACGCTCGGAAAGTCTCGCAGCAGGTAGAACATCAGTACGGGCGTGAGAACGAGGTACCCGAGGATCGTGAGCCCGGTCTGGAGGCCGCGGCCGACACCCATCGCCGCCTCCCAGGAGGGGTTGAGGCGCTGGATCTCGTCCAGCAGGAACTGGCCCACGTCACGGCTCTCGACGTCCAGCCCGCGCTCGAAGGGGATGTCCCGGATGATCGGGAGCTGGGAGTTCGCCAGCCCCATGACCTGCGCGTTGTACCAGGCGCGAAGTTCGGCCAGGATGCGGGGTAGGTCGGTCAGGAATTGCGCCCCCTGCGCCGCCACCAGAGGTCCGATCAGGGCCACGGCGAGAGCGAGCACCATGAGCCCCAGGAGCAGGACTCCGAGCGCTCCCCACGTGCGGCCGATCCCCCGCGAGGCCCACCAGTCGACGAGCGGATCGGTGACGTAGGCCAGGACGAAGGCGAGGACGAACGGCGCGAGCACGCTGCCGGCCACGTGGAGGAGCCAGAGGAAGGTCAGCGCTCCGAGAGGAAGCATGAGCCGCTTGTAGGTATCGGTCCCGAACAGCGGCCAGAGCATGTAGGCGAGGACCAGGAACAGGATCAGCGGGGACAGGACGGGCAGCACCGTCCACAGGAAGACCCCCAGCAGAATGGCCCAGGAGATCATCAGGAACGGGCGCCACTGCACCATCGAAGCGGCCTCGGCTAGAGAGGGCTAACCAGTTTCCGAATCTGAACTTGAGGATTTCGTCTGAAGCGCGGCCTTAAGTGCGGAACGTAGGCCCTCCGCCGCGCCCGTGTCAAGCGGCGGTGGAGGTCAGACCGCCTGGCTCACGCTGGCGAACCGAAACGCCGAGGCGCGGACCGCAGGCACGTACGAGGGATCCAGCACCCAGTCCTCGTCGGCCACCCGCACGGGCCGCGACATCGCCTCCACCCGCGCGAAGACCCGGACCGGCGACTCGTTCCACCGGAAGTTGTTGACCGCGTGGGAAATCGCGCCGTCCTCCACCCAGAACGTCCCGTCCCGCGTGAGACCCGTGAGGGTGAGGTCCGCCGGGTTGAGCGTGCGGATGTACCAGAAGCGGGTCACGAGCACGCCGCGCTCGGTTCCGCGGATCAGCTCCTCGAGCGAGCGGTCCTCGCCCTCCATGACGAGGTTGGTGGAGCCCGGTACCGGATCGACGTCGTGCCGCCCGGCCCAGTAGCGATCGTACTGCAGCGACTCGACGCGTCCCTGGCGATACCAGGTCGTCGCCCCTGCGGGAAGCTGTTCGCCGGCCCAGGCCCGGCCGGGCGCTTCGGAGTGCAGGGGATCCGTTCGGATCGTCACTAGCGGCGACACGAGCTGCTCCCCCAGCCTCGTCGCGCCCTCGGGTGCGGAGAGGTACGAGCGGCCCTCCATCGCCCGGCGCGCGTTCATCTGCCCGACCAGCGCTCCGCTCAGGACCGCGGTCGCGACGGGTTCCAGGATGACCGGATACTCCCCCGGCTCGAGGGGTGTCACGGTACGGGAGGCGATCGCCTTCTCGGCCGCGATCCGCGCCATCCCCGCGGCGTCGAGGCCCTGGACGTCGTGGAGCCGGACGCCGGCCCATCCCGACCCGGCGCCGTCCGGCGTCCGCACCGTGTTCGTGTACTCGATCCACGTCATGGGGAAATAGCCGAAGACGCCGCGCGAATTCCCGGTCGCGTACGCGACGCCGTGGTTCTCGAGGAAGCCGGCGATCGTCGTGTCCCGTCCGACGGCTTCCCCGATCGCCCCGGCAACGGCGTCCGCGCGGTCGGCCGGGCCGTACGCGACCGTGCCATCGAAATAGGCGGACGGGCGGGAGTAGTCCGCGGCTTCGAGCGGCCGCACGTATTCCGGGTCCTCCGGTGCGAGCTGCGC